>DYJH01000198.1:0-4058 GCA_020723255.1 Desulfonema limicola
CCAGACCAAACCTCTTTAGGGTCCCAGCTCCAGAATCTTCCCCAGACCGTTTTAGCATAAACAATACCGGTTATAAGACCGATAGTAAGCAAAGTAAAACCGGTTATTATGCAGGCGTAACCGGTACTGTCAAGCAGATTGAGCGAAGGAAGGCGTTTGTAGAAAAAGCCGTGTTTTTTATTTTTGATGGCATTTTCCTGAAAAATATAAAGAAGGCCTACCCCACTGGCCAGCGCAAAAGCCGAATGGCCGATGAATATCGAAACAACATGTATTATCAGCCAGATGCTATTAAAAATGGGCTGCGACTCAACCAGTTTTCCGGAAGAAAGAATCGAGGCCACCAGAGACAAAGCAGATAGCAAAGCTGCATATCCGCCAAGAATTTTTATTCTGAACTTATAGTGAAAAACAAAATATACCCCGGCGATAGCCCACCCTGTAATAATAAGCGTTTCATGTAAATTTCTTACAGGTACTTGTCCGATTTTTGCGAAATGATAGCCTATTATTATTGAATTGCAAAAAAAGCCAACAGCAAAGAATATATGGCCAAGCCTGTGAAAAGATTGTTTCTGCGCAAAAAGAAACAAAATATACCATAGTGCGCTTAATATATAGAGCAAACCGGAAGCAATTATAAGATTATTCATTTGTCTTGCCGTTTTCTTCCTGATTTATTAGGTTATAATATTCATATCCTTCGCCGAGCACTTCATAAAGAGCCGAATTAAGCCTATCTATATCAAAGTCTCTTATCATCCGAACAAGATCTTTACCTATCAACTCTTCAAAAAGATGCTTGTGCGCTTCAGGTTCGTGTCTTGTGTCCAGAAGTTTTTCCCTGATGGCGCCCATCAGTTTTAAAAACCGGGCATATTCATCACCATATTGTTTTTCAAGATCTTTTCTTATTTTTTTTGCAAATGCAGGGCTTTTACCGGAAGTTGAAACGGCAATAATAAGATCGCCTCTTTTTACTATTGCCGGAAGAATGAAGTTACAAGCTTCAGGCCTGTCGGCAACATTGCAGAGCATATTTAATTTTTCAGCATCTACACTTACCTGCCTGTTAAGTACGTCATTATCAGTTGCGCATATAACAAGAAACATTCCGTGAAGATCGGACTCAACATAGGTGCGTTTTTTTAGTGCAATTAACCCTGTTTCTGCAAGGTTTAACAGTTTGGCGCTTGCAACCGGGCTTACAACGGTCAAAAACGCGCCGCATTCCAAAAGGGTCATAACCTTTCGGGTGCTTACATCTCCGCCTCCTACCACAAGGCAGTTTTTGTTTTTTATATTTAGATTAACCGGATAATACATCATCCGATTTTCTCCTCCGCCAAACGCATCTTCATAAGATCCTCTGCTATGATCAATTCTCCAGTATAAGTTTTTCTGCATAGAGCCATAATATCAACATCATCACATTCCGGATAAAAATGAGTTAAAAGAAGTTTTTTGACCTTTGCTTTGGCTGCTATTTCGCCGGCAGCAGAAGGAGTTAAATGCCCTTTAACTTTTAATTCATCCGGAAGAGACGATTCGCAGATCAACAAATCTGCATCATATGAAATTTCAATCAGATTGTCACAAAAATCAGTATCACCCGAATACACTACCGAACAGCCGTTATTTCCTGTAATTTTATATGCAAGACTTTCCTCGTTGTGTTCGACCGGAACATATTTTAAGATAGCATCATCCAATAGTACAGTATTTTTACCGGGATCAAGTTCAATTACGTTTAAAACTGCCGGCATAAGATCTATCCAACAGCCGAAGATTGCCTTAAGCCCGGAATAAAAACTTGATAGCCCCCGTCCTCCTATTATGGATAAAGGTATCTTGCGTTTGCTTACGTCAGGATATTTATTGGCAAAAAGAAAAGATATTAACTCACCTGTATGGTCGGGATGAAAATGACTTATTAAAATATGCGATATATCATATATTTGAGTGCCGTTTTCAAGAAGCCTTCTCATAGTGCCAGGGCCGCAGTCAATAAGAATTTTTGTTTTTTCCGCTTCGACCAAAACGGAACAGGAACTTCTCTTAAGCGAAGGGACGCATGTTCCGGAACCAAGTATTGTAACAGATATATCTTTATCATCGGAATCTATTGCTTCTTTACGGTATTTTTCTCTATCCGGTCTATTATCCACTTTAGCACCATTTCATCGTTTGTGATGTCAAGAGTATCTTTTAAAACCGAAACAGGGAATTCGGACCTTGCCATGCTTTTATGCCCACCCGCAGAGCCTAAATTACCGAAAGCCTCTTTTGCAACATTACCTGCATTTTTTCGCAAACCGTCGTTTCTCAAAATAACCACAATTACATCATTATATATACCGGAAACTATGGTCCACTTTACATGGCTGACTTTCATAAAAAAATCAGCCAGAAGAACGCAGATATCCGGATTAGTCACCTGTCCTGCATGAACGAATATTTTACTCTGGCGCTTTCTCATGTTCTCAAGAGCATGCTTAAAATACTTTAAAAAATCGAAATTTAGTTCAGCCTGCTCAATTTTTTTTGCAATATGTATATTTGCATGCCGGAAAAGAAACTGAAAAGCTTTGATATCTTCTATCAGCACCTTTCTTTCAAAATCGTTGGTGTCAATCTTGATGGCGTAAAACAAAGCGGTTGCCAGCTTATGAGACGGTTTTATTTTTGCGGCTCTTAAATACTCGGTCAGTATGCTTGCGGTTGCGCCATACTTTGGTCTTATATCTTTGAAGTCAGCTTCATAATTTGTTTCGGAATGGTGGTCTATAATAGCGTTAAATTTAAATTTAGAAAAAAGTTCATTATGATTCGGCTGCGAATCGACAATCACAAACCGGGAATATTTTTTTTCGTCTATCTGGTTAACGTGTACAAGATTTGCTCCGAGCAGTCTAATCATTGCCAGGTTATCAGGGCGTTTTATTACATTTATATTTGAAAGGGTAACGCTGTTAACCCTGCCCCATAAAAGTCTTTTAACCGCCATTGCGCAGGCAATAGCATCGGGATCAGCATTTATTAACACCAGCACATTATCTTTATCTGTAAACTGGCTGTAGAATTTATTCAGTTTTTCAGATGCTGAAAGCAACATAATATATGTATTTCTAATTTTATCATGATCCGACTTACACTACAAAATACCCGTTTTGAAAAAATTCATTTAAATCTAACACATATCATTCAAGCTTGCAAATATCTAAATGAAAATGGTATTGAAATGATATATGAACCACGAAATACACAAAATACACGAAAAAGTTTTATACAGGGAAGAATGTTATTCCATCCAGGGAGCTGTGTTTGAAGTATATCGTGAAATGGGTTGCGGATTTCTTGAGTCGGTTTATCAGGAATGCATGGAATTGGAACTTATAAAACGAAACATACCTTTTGTTGCACAAAAAGAACTTCAATTGTTTTATAAGGGAGAACAGCTTCAACAAAAATATAAACCGGATTTGATCTGCTATGATAAAGTTGTTGTAGAAATAAAAGCCGTTAAGGAAATCGCACCGGAGCATAAAGCACAGATATTCAATTATCTTAAAGCAACGGGGATGAAATTGGGATTGCTTGTAAACTTCGGCAATTATCCTAAAGCAAAAATCGAAAGAATTATTTTATGAAACAGAATAACCACGAAATACACATAAAACACGAAAGAAGTATTATAGGTAAATTAAAATATCAGTAAGAAAGCTGTAGAATACGGAGCATGGAAATAAAGTCCGCTAAAGAATCATTCAATAAAACAGTTCGTGTATTTCGTATGTTTCGTGGTTAAATTAAATAAAACTATCGAAAGAAGTATTTTATGAAACAGAATAACCACGAAATACACATAAAACACGAAAGAAGTATTATGGGTAAATTAAAATATCAGTAAGAAAGCTGTAGAATACGGAGCATGGAAATAAAGCCCGCTAATGAATCATTCAATAAAACAGTTCGTGTATTTCGTATGTTTCGTGGTTAAATCAAATAAAACTATCGAAAGAAGTATTTTATGAAACAGAATAACCACGAAATACACA
>DYJH01000198.1:4158-6545 GCA_020723255.1 Desulfonema limicola
ATTCAATAAAACAGTTCGTGTATTTCGTATGTTTCGTGGTTAAATCAAATAAAACAAATGAAAACCGCATCAGACTCTATCATATTATGGGCCAACCTTTTGATCCTGCTTTTGCTTTTTCTAAAGTTTGCAGCAAAGCCGTTTATCGATTTTATAAGAGGCCGCAAGAAAAAACTCCCCGAAGAAGTTGCAGATCTTGAGATAAAAAAAGAAGTGCTTCTTGGTGAAATTAGAAATATAAACAGAGCCATTAATGAAAAAGAATCTATCCTGAAAAACGCCGGAGAAAACATAATAAAACAGGCAGAAAGGAAAAAGTCAGAAATAATTAAAGAAGCGGAACACGAAAGCGATTTGATTCTTACCAGGACAAAACAAAAAACCGAAGACCGGATTTTGCATGAAGCGCAAAATCTCTATACGGAAATCCGTTCGGAAATGCTTATAAAAAATATGGGTGAACCTTCCGGCAAAGCATCGGTAAATAAATCAGATAATACTAATGAGAATGGTGATTCATAGGCCGATAAAAACCATTATAACTTATCAGTTCATAAAACAGCACAAAACATACTTTTGTTTTACCAATCCGAATTTCGTTTTTATAATTTAAGTTAACCACAAGAGCCGTGTCCGGCTGGTAGGCCGAAATAAAGCTTTGCAGCGACCGGGTTGTTTCGTGCTTTTTGATTTGCCTGTATTTTACCTCAACAGGCATTATTTTACTTCCGCCCTTTATGATAAAGTCCACTTCAGCGCCGTCTTTGGTGCACCAGAAGTTTATATCAGATGAAGAATTATGCAGTTTCTCCTGTAAGATATTGAATATAAAATTTTCAAAAAGATGCCCTATGCGGGTTTGGGAAACATGGCTGAAATCACCTGTTGCAAAATTTTTCATACCCAGATCGGAAAAGTAGTAAAGAGGCGATTTGGTAATCTCTTAACGGATATTGGCAAAGTAGGGAGAGATCTTCTTGATGATATAGGTTTTTTCAAAATACCAGAGATAATTTTTAACTGTAGCTGCAGCAATTCCCAGTGTTGAAAGATAGTTCCGAAATATTAATCAAACTTCCGCTTTGAGCAGCAACAAGACGGAACAGATTGGTCATGACCTCGGTCTTTTTGAAATCCAGCAGAAAACGAATATCTTTTTCAAGGTAGCTTTGATAGATTTCATTGATCAGCTTTGTTTTTTCTTCAACTCTGTCTGATAAAACAACCTGGGGATACCCGCCAAAGTCAAGATATTCCTCCAGTAAAAGTGCAGTTTTTTCAGTTTCAATCTGAAAATAATCATCAAGCCTGTCCTCGTATTGACAATCTGTCCGAAAGTTAACAAATTCTTCAAAGCTGATTGCAGAAAGCTCTATAAGCCTTTTTCTGCCGGCAAGGGATTCATGGATTTTTTCTTTCAGCTCATGACTGCCGGAACCTGAGACAATGAATTTGTAGGAAAGATTTTGATCGTAAATACCTTTTAAAAAAATACCGGCGTTTTCTTTTCTCTGTATTTCATCAATAAAAACAAAACCGCTATTCCCGATTTCCAGCCGTATTTTTTTCAGCAGGCCATCCTGGGATTTGAAATGTACGTTGTCTGCTTCAATATCAAGGTTTAAAAATACTGACTTGTGCCCGGATGCTTTTAATTCTTCCTCAAGAATCCGAAGCAAAGTTGTTTTACCTGCCTGTCTTGCCCCAACAAGAAGAGTAATCTCTTTGTTATTAAGATGAGACTTTAATTCACTGAGTATTCTTCTTTTGATCAACATATAAGCGACTGTTTGTAATTAGTATTTATATTTAAGTACGATAATTTATAAAGTCAATTTTATATTTTAGCATGCCGTTGGCATGAGGAAGCAGTGAGAAGTGAGGAGTGAACAAAGCAATTATCTTCTCCCTTCTCCCTTTTCACTCTTCCCTCCGCTTCAGCGGTGCATGCTGTTGGCATGAGGGAGAAGTGAAAAGTGAAGAGTGAACAAAGCTGTTTCATCTCCCTTATCCCTTTTCCCTCTTTTAATGAAACAAAGTCTCAATCCCCTCGTAATCGGGTCATAGTTTCGGACATAATAGGTAATTATGTAAAGATAGGTAATTATGTAGTCTCAATCCCCTCGTAATCGGGTCATAGTTTCGGACGGCTTACTCAAGGCCAACTGGCAGTACGATTGGTTTCAAGGTCTCAATCCCCTCGTAATCGGGTCATAGTTTCGGACACTAAAATTAAATGTTCATGTGGGTGTGAATTTGAACGTCTCAATCCCCTCGTAATCGGGTCATAGTTTCGGACATCAACATCGCAGGCTATAGCCGGAACTTGTCTTGCGTCTCAATCCCCTCGTAATCGGGTCATAGTTTCGGACGGCACCCTTTTTATT
>DYJH01000005.1:0-2426 GCA_020723255.1 Desulfonema limicola
ACTTGAAGTAAATTCAAGTGGTTCCACCCTCACCCCAGGCCGGGGCTTACTCGCCATCGGCCTGTTGATGGACTTTTTACGAGTCCATCAAGTATGATGAAATCGTAAAAAGTTCATCAAGTATAAATAACAAAAAAACAGTTTTTTGTTCGCAGAATCTCAAAAACGCCTCAATTGTATTCAGGAGGCGTTTTTAAGCTTATAGATAGAAACTTATGTTTGAAAAACTTAAAGGCGCTGAAGATCGTTTTATGGAGCTTGAAATGCTCTTAAGCGATCCTGATACGATTAAAGACAGAGAAGCATACCAGAAGTATGTCCGGGAACACTCTACTCTATCTAAAATTGTATCCATTTATAGATCGTACAAAAAAATTAATGAGCAGATTGAAGAAAGCATAAGCCTTTTAAAAAATGAAGACCCTGAAATAAAAGAGCTTGCCCGCGATGAATTAGAAGCTCTTGGCCTTAAAAAGGGAGATTTTGAAAAGGAACTAAAGCTGCTTCTGATTCCCAAAGATGAAAAAGATGAAAAAAATGTTATTCTTGAAATAAGAGCGGGAACGGGCGGGGAAGAAGCAGCGCTGTTTGCGACCGATCTTTTCAGGATGTACAGCAAGTATGCAGAAAATAAAAATTGGAAGGCAGAAGTTTTAACCCATCATCCCACAGGAGTTGGCGGTCTAAAAGAAATTGTCGCTTTAATTCAGGGCAAAGGCGCTTATAGTTGCCTGAAGTATGAAAGCGGAACCCATCGCGTACAGCGTGTTCCTGTGACTGAGGCGCAGGGAAGAATACATACTTCGGCAGTAACTGTCGCAGTATTGCCGGAAGCCGAAGAAGTGGAAGTAAACATTGACCCCAGTGAAATTAAAGTTGATGTTTACCGTTCAACCGGGCCTGGCGGACAAAGCGTAAACACCACCGATTCTGCTGTGCGAATCACTCATCTTCCCACAGGACTTGTTGTTACCTGCCAGGATGAGAAGTCTCAATTCAAAAACAAAAGCAAAGCTATGAAAGTATTGCGAGCTCGCCTTCTTGATAGTATAACAATGGAACAGAATGAAAAAAGATCTGCTGAACGAAAACTCCAGATAGGAAGCGGAGACAGAAGTGAAAGGATCAGAACTTACAATTTTCCTCAGGCCAGAGTCACCGACCACAGGATAGGGCTTACACTTTATAAGCTTGAATACATTCTTGAAGGCAATATCGACGAAATAATCAGCGAATTGACATCCCATTATCAGGCCCAGGCATTGCAGCATGCGGAATCGGCAAAAACAAATTGAACCTGAATGGACTATAATCAATATTCTTCAATGGACCACATCTTATTTTAAAGCAAACGGCATAGACAGCCCCAGAGCAACCGCCGAAATACTGCTCGCACATATTCTCGGATTAAAAAGGATCGATCTTTACTTAAAGCATGACCAGCCTCTTAATATAAAAGAACGTAATCTTTTCAAGTCGCTGATTAAAAGAAGGATAAAAAAAGAGCCGGTCGCATATATAATTGGGAGCAAGGAATTCTATAGCATCGAGCTTGAAGTATCAAAAGACGTCCTTATACCAAGGCCTGAAACAGAATGCCTTGTTGAAGAATCTCTTTCCGTTCTTTCCGGCAGTAAAGATTTTGCTCCAAAAAAAATTCTTGAATTAGGCACTGGATCAGGAGCTATTATACTTGCGATTTCGATACAACATCCTGATAACCTTTATTTTGCGTCCGATATATCGATAAACGCGCTGGCCATCGCTTTAAAAAATTCAAACCGGCTGGAACTTGATAAAAAAATTAACTTTTTTTGCGGAAGCTGGTTTTCGCCTATAAAAGAAAAGAAATATTTATTTGATATCATTATATCAAATCCACCTTATATCAAAAGAACCGAAATCAAAGCACTACAGCCTGAAATAAACAGATTTGAACCGATAATTGCGCTTGACGGCGGAGAAGACGGCCTCGGCTGTTTAAAACACATAGTAAAACATGCGTATCAATTTCTTAACAAAGGCGGTAAACTGTTGCTTGAAATAGGCTGCGATCAGAAAAAAGCTGTTGATGAAATCATTAAAATGACAGGCAAATATGAGCAGGCTTATTTCAGGAAAGATTACAGTGGGCTTGATAGGGTCGTTTGTGCAAATAAAATATGATTGAAATAAATCCGGCAATACCCGAAACAAAAGGCGCTTACATTGTCGGCGGATCTGTAAGGGATCTGCTTATAGGACGGACTCCTTCCGATTATGACATAGCCGTGCTTGGTTTTCCCGAGAAATATGCCTCCGATCTATCATCGCGAATAAGCGGGCATGTCGTAAAAATTGGAAAGCAAAATCAAATGATATACCGGGTAATTTCAGAAAAGAATATTTTTGATGTATCGGCAGTTTCCGGTAAAACCATTGAAGAC
>DYJH01000005.1:2436-44793 GCA_020723255.1 Desulfonema limicola
ATAGAGATTTTACTCTAAATGCAATCGGCTATGATCTTTGCTCTAAAATGATTATAGACCCTTTAGGCGGCAGAAAAGATCTTTCGGAAAAAAAAATCAGGATGGTTTCAAAAGAAGTATTTAAAAATGATCCGGTCCGGCTTATCAGAGCTTACAGAATAGGCGCAACATTTGATTTTGAGATAGAGCCTGATACCGAAAAGGCCATTTCAGAATGCGCAACGTTAATTGTAAAGTCAGCAGGCGAAAGAGTAAAAGCCGAACTTTTCAAAATTTTTTCAAGTCCGAAATCATATAGGCACATTAATAAAATGTCTGATACCGGACTTCTTTTTCAAATCTTTCCTGAGTTATCCGCTTTAGCTGGATGCCGCCAAAACAAGTATCATGCGCTTGATGTTTTAAATCATTCCATTTTAGCTTATAATCAGCTTGAAAAGCTGCTAAATGGCTGCCACGCCAATACTGAAATATCGGATTTTGTAAAATATGAAATGGATAATAAAAAGTCTGCGCTGTTAAAATGTTCAATACTTCTGCATGATACAGGCAAACCATCTTCTATTACAGTTAATAATGCTGATGTTCACTTTTTCGGGCATGAAAAAGTGAGCGCTGCTATGACAGAACGGATAGCCAAAAGACTGAAACTTTCAAATTATGAAACAAATTATACGAATTTTATTGTAAAGAATCATATGAAACCGCTTCATCTATATGAATCTTTTAAGATAAGCCCTTTGTCTGATAAAAGTATTACCCGTTTTTTTGTTAAATGCGGAGACAATACCCCCGATTTGCTTCTTCATGCCATTGCTGATATGGAAAGCAAGAGAAATATTGATAATACAGATAATAGAAATTTTATTAATTTTATAATTTTTTTAATAAATAGATATAATCAGATTTATAAAATCAAAACGAAAGAACCTCCCTTGATCACAGGCTACGATTTGATTGAAGAATTTGGCCTTTCTCCCTCGCCTTTATTTAAAAAGATTTTATCTTTTGTTGAAGAATCAAGACTTTCTGATAGTATAAATAACCGTGGCGATGCAATTTTACTTGTAAAAGAATTTTTAAAGAATAAAGGATTCTATGCGTTACCGGATTCTTGTAATTGATGATGATTTAGTGGCATGTGAGGTTTTGCAGGAAACTCTTTTGAGGGCGGAATATGATGTAGATATATGTACTTCCGCCAAAGAAGCGCTCGGGAAAGACTTATCTTCGTATGATCTTTTAATCAGCGATATTCGTATGCCGGATATAGACGGCCTTATTTTGCTGAATCAGGTTCAGAAGCAATGGCCGGAATTGCCTGTAATCATGGTAACTGCATACGGGTCTTTAGAAACCACTATGGAGGCTTTGCGCCTGGGCGCTTCGGATTATATCAGCAAACCATTTTCGCCGGAAGCTATCCGTTCCAAGGTTAAGAAGGTTCTTGATGTAAGGGATCTCAAACAACGGCGTATTTTTGGTCATACTGAAACTTCAGAAGAACCACAATTTATCGGTTCTTCCGCCAGTATGGTGGAATTTTATAAGCAGCTTGCACGTGTAGCCAATGCAGGGGACAGTGTTTTGATTGAAGGTGAGAGTGGAACAGGGAAAGAACTGGCAGCTAGAGCCCTTCATCAGCTAAGCGAACGCCGTGGGAGCCCTTTTGTGGCACTGAATTGCGGTGCTATTCCTGAAAACCTTCTGGAATCGGAACTATTCGGCTATGAAAAAGGCGCTTTTACAGGAGCGGATAAATCCCGTGAAGGTTTGCTTGCTTCCGCCCAGGGAGGAACATTTTTTTTAGATGAAATTACCGAAATGTCAACCGCGCTTCAGGGAAAGCTTTTGCGTTTCATGCAAAACAGAGAAGTAAGGCGGCTCGGTGGTAATGAGGTAAAGCATGTTGTTGTTCGGGTGGTAGCTGCCGCAAATCGGGACATCGATGAGGAAATAAAAAAAGGCCGCTTTAGATCTGATCTGCTCTATCGCTTTGTAGTTCGTCTGCATACTCCGCCGCTAAGGCAACACAATGAAGATTTGCCGCAGCTTATTGAATATTTTTTAAAAAAATGGGGCTACACTTCTATTAATATTTCAGATGAAGCTATGGAATGCATGATAGCATACGACTGGCCGGGCAATGTCCGAGAACTGGAAAATGTACTTCGCCAGACCTTGTTAATGTCGCCTTTTTCGATGATTTTCCCGGAGAACTTACCGGAGAGATTCCGTATCGGCAAAGATACAAAACAATCTCAATTGACGCCTCTTGAGGAAGCTGAAAAAAAGCAGATTCTTCAGATGCTAAAGACGACTTCATGGAATCAAACACGGACTTCTCAGTTACTTGGTATTGACAGAAAGACACTTCGAGTAAAAATCCAGCGTTATGGGTTAGCCAAAGACAAATGATCTGAAGAAATCTTTCCTGATATTACATCTACAACAGGAAAATAAAGGATTACTTCGGTTCCTATATCCGGACGGCTTTTTATCTCCAGACGGCCTCCGTGCACCTTGGCAGCAATGCCGTTTACTATGGTAAGTCCCAGACCGCGCATCCTTTCATCGTTATGGGTGCTGAAAAAAGGCTCACAGACTTTTTCTATCAATTCGGGTGGAATGCCGTAACCGTTATCTTTTACTGATATTGTAATGAATTTTTTGTCCTGCTGCACGGATGCGGAAATAATTATTTCACCATTTTGGGGTATCGCTTCCACGGCATTTTCTATAAGATTGAGTAAAGCTACCTGAAAACGATAACGATCAACATAAAGAGGGGGTATATTTTCCTGCACATTAACATTTAGCCTGATATCCGATTTCAGTATAAGGGGTTCAACCAGAGGAAGCGTTTCATTTAAAAGCTCTGAAATAGATATAATCTCGAAATGTGGTTCCGGCAGACGAGTTGCGCGTCGAACATTCTGAATTACCATATCCAGCCTTTGTGTCTGCTGTACAATAAGTTCCAGTTTACGGCCCACATCAGGCGGCCAGTTGCCTCTTTCCAAAAGAAGTCTTGTCATTCCTGCTATTGAATGAAGTGGCGTGCCAAGGTCATGTGCCAGATTGGCAGTCAAATATCCGAGCGCTGTAAGCTGCTGAAGCTGGTTGACCTCCTTCTGCAACTGAACGACATTATGTGTGGCATCCTGTATTTTCTTTTCCAGTGAAAGGTTAAGTTCATGATACTGAGCAAGCACCTGTTCAATTTTATCGGCCATCAAATTGAAATGATTCGCCAGTTGTTTCCATTCATCTTTTCGGCTAAGATTAAAGCGCTTGTTATACTGTCCAGCCTGAAAGTCATCAATTGCGACGATAATTCTTCTCAGCGGACGCCGGATAATCCAGCCATGACTTAGATACAGGACAAGCAAAATGAAAAATAAAAGTCCTGCACTGCTGTAAATGAGCAAGTGCTTAGCACGATTCAATATTTCCGTACCGGACTGAGAGAAGGCAATCACGCCGACAACAACACGATTTTTCTTATTTTTCCCGGGCAGTATGTCAGAAGCTAAAAAACCCAGAGCCGGTCCACCCTCAGTATTTAATTTAATATGAAGAGGTTTTTGTTCCTTAGCAACCGATTCTACTAAAGTTTCAGACCAGTTATACTGAACACGGGTTGCTCCGGCAATATAATCGCTGTCATCATTTACAACAGAAAAAATATCTATTCTGGCCAACTGGACATCACTTTCTACCTGTTCCTTTAACGCCTTATCCAGGACTGATAAACCGTGGCGACTAGGAAAACTTTGATAATACATAATAACCGTTTCCGCAACATCGCTGAGCCTTTTGATCTGTTGGTCAGTCAATATTTTGTCCAGTGCCCTTACCTGGATCCAGCCCCAGACAGCCATAGTAACAGCCAGTCCTAATATGGTAACCATCATAAGGCGAGTACGAACGGTCATTTGACACCCTTTCTCTTTTACAAAGGTCTTAATTTTAGCTTACCTGAAACAAGATTGCAATTCGATTCGGCATTCGATTCGACAAACAATCCGAACAAAAAAACGGGGTACAAAGATAATCTCTGTACCCCGAAAAAATATGGTCTGGGAAAGCTATTTATTTGGAAATAAAAATAGTTATTATTTTTCAGCAGCTGGTGCAGCTTCTTCGGCAGGCTATGCTGCTTCTGCTTTTGCAGCAGCTTTCTTTTTGTGGTGTTTCTTTGCTTTCTTAACTTTGGGGGTCTCTGCTTTGGCAGGTGCAGCAGCCGGTTCCGACGGAGCAGCCGGTTCAGTTGCAACAGCCGGTTCCGCCTTGGCCGGAGCAGCTTTGGTTGCTTCAGTTGCAAACACAGAGCTGCAGAAAATAAAAGATGTTGCGATAATTAACGCTAACAAACGTTTCATGATAAACCTCCTGGTATAAAAATTAAAATGAATGTTTTGGTTTTATGGTTAGATTATCAGCTATATTTTTGCAATCCTTGTAAATAAATACAGTTTCTACTTTTCAGCAACTTTTGCCGGTTCTTCGGCAGGCTTTACAGCTTTTTCTTTTGCAGCAGCTTCCTTTTTGGCTTGATGTTTCTTCACTTTGTCGGGCATTTTAATTACTTTGGTAGCCACATTCTTACCATCTTTATTTACATAACTGACTTTTACTTTATCTCCGGCAGAGATGTTTGAAGATGTTTTTTCTAAAGAAAATTCCATTACCTCAGTACTTTCTTTTACAGGCCGATCAATCTTCAGCATGGTATCGGAAAGTTCGGTAACTTTTCCTGTGGCGCTCATTCTGGTCTCTTTCCTCACCACTTTGGCTGGCACGGCAGCCGGTTCCGGAACGGCCTTGGTTGCATCTCTTGCGAACACGAACCCGCATAAAAAAAAACAACCCCCTAATATTAACATTATTAAACGTCTCATGCCAAATCATCTCCTTTCATAAGTATCTGGTAATTTGCAACTGGTATGCCAAAAAGAGAAAAATCTAAAACTATTATGCTAATAATTTGGAAATACTAATAAAGATTGCAGACAAATAAAAAAACAGGTAAAAGGGGGGGCTTTATTACTCAAGTGCTGGGGAATTTCTCACCTCAAAAACCTCGATTAGTTCACAATTGGCATGTAACATGTTTCGCATAATAATGATTATTATGATTTCATGTCTCAATAATTTACAGAACTTATTATGATTTAATTAAAATTCAATGTTTCCCGGTGTCCTCGGGAAAGGTAACACATCGCGTATGTTTTTAATACCTGTTACAAGCATAAGAAGTCGTTCAAATCCAAGTCCGAAACCACTGTGCGGAACAGTTCCAAAGCGGCGAGAATCAAGATACCACCAGTAATTTTCTTTAAGCAATCCGCACTCATCCATTCGTAATTCAAGCATTTCCAGGCGCTCTTCTCTCTGACTGCCGCCTATTAATTCTCCTATGCCCGGGACGAGAATATCCATTGCAGCAACAGTGTTATTATCTTCGTTTACCCTCATATAAAATGGTTTTATGTTTTTCGGATAATTATACAAAATAACCGGTTTTTTAAAATATTGCCCGGCAAGATAATTCTCATGCTCTGACTGAAGGTCTTTACCGAAAGAAATTTCATATTCGAATTTCTCTTCCGATTTTGTTAATATTTTTACTGCTTCCTCGTATGGCAACCTTATAAAATCCGACGAAGATATATTTTCCAGATTGCCAATAAGCTCCTTATCAACATATTTTCCAAACAATTCCAGATCTTCTTTACACTCTTTAAGAGCATAGCTTATCAAATATTTAATCGTTTCCTCACCAAGATCCATATCGCCCTTTATATCACAAAAAACCATCTCAGGTTCTATCATCCAGAATTCAGCGGCATGTCTTCTTGTGTTCGAGTTTTCCGCTCTAAACGTTGGCCCGAATGTATAGACATCTCCAAGAGCAAGCGCAAACATCTCGGCAGACAACTGGCCTGATACAGTCAGGTTTGCAGGTTTTCCGAAAAAATCCTGCGAATAGTCAAACTGACCGTTTGTTTTTATCGCCTTTTCTGTATTTATGGCTGTAACCTTAAACATCTCGCCTGCACCTTCACAGTCTGAACCCGTGATAATAGGCGTATGAATATATTTAAAGCCTTTATCCCTGAAGAATTTATGTATGGCAAAAGATAATTCAGATCTTATACGAAATACAGCTCCGTATTTATTTGTACGCGGTCTCAGATGTGCTATTGTACGAAGATATTCATCCGTATGGCGTTTTTTCTGCAAAGGATACGAATCGGGAGCAATGCTTATTATATCAACTTTTTTTGCAGAAATTTCCCATTTCTGACCGCTTCCTTTTGATTCTATAAGATCTCCACATATTGTTACGGCCGAACCTGTTGTAATTTTTTTTAAATCATTATAATTACTTAGATTATTCTCAGCAATTATCTGAATATTTTTCAAGCATGAACCATCATTTACTTCAATAAATGAAAAATCAGAAGAATCACGTTTTGTTCTGACCCACCCATTAACAATTACACCTTCAAGCGGAACGTCTGAGTCCAATAATGATAAAATCTTGTATTTTTTCATAATAGTATCCATTTAAAATATTTATTCAACAAATGTTTCTTTTTTGTTTATTCAGTGTCATATATATATTATTTATTATTATTTTTCCATTTATAAATCATAAGGCTATTTAGATAATTAATATGTCAGTAAATATAGATAGTTTTTTGCCACATGTTGAACAACCCAGCCGTTATCTGGGTTCTGAAATAAATGCGGTAAAAAAAGATTTCAAAGAATTGTTGTTTTCCGTTGCTCTTGCATTTCCTGATTTATATGAAGTTGGCACTTCTCATTTCGGGCTTCAAATTTTATATCATATACTAAACAGTTACAAAACTATTGCTGCTGAAAGAGTTTTTACTCCTGCTGAAGATCTTGAATCATATCTTAGGGTTTCAAGTACTCCTCTGTTTTCTCTTGAAACCCGCAAACCTCTCAATGAATTTAATATGATAGGCTTTAGCCTGCTTTATGAGCTTAATTTTACAAATGTACTTACAATGCTTGATCTTGCAAATATCCCCTTTTATTCGAAACAAAGAGATATTTCTTATCCTTTAATAATTGCAGGCGGACCCTGTACATGTAATCCGGAAAGCGTAGCTGAAATTTTTGATGCCATTGTGATAGGAGACGGTGAGAATGTAATTGTTGAAATGTCTCATGCATGGATAATTTGGAAACAGGATTCAGGCAAAGATAAGCATGATCTCTTAAAAGCCTGGTCTCAAATAGAAGGAGTTTATATACCTTCTTTTTTTAAAGAAAAATTTGATGAAAATAAATTTCAGATATTAACTCCGAGATTTTCAAACTATTCAAAAATTACCCGAAGCATAGTAAGCGATCTTGATAAAGCGCCTTTTCCTGACAAACCGGTAATACCATTCGGCAGACCGGTTCATGATCGGCTTCGGCTTGAAATCGCAAGAGGATGTTCACATGGATGCAGATTCTGCCAGGCAGGAATGATTTATCGGCCGGTTCGTGAGCGCTCTTTGAAAAACATTATTGATATTTCAGATAAATCAATTGCATCAACCGGATATGAGGATGTTTCGTTGTTATCCTTGAGCACGGGAGATTACTGCACATTAACTACTCTTCTTGAGCGCTTGATGGTTACATACGAATCGCAGCATATCGCCGTTTCTTTTCCGTCTCTTCGGGCAGGAGCATTGACTCCAGAACTTATTAACCATATAAAAAAAGTGCGAAAAACCGGTTTTACAATAGCGCCCGAAGCCGGAAGCCAGCGTTTAAGAGATGTTATTAATAAAAATATTTATGAAGACGATATCATAAATTCGGTAAATACTGCATTGAGCATGGGATGGCAGTCTATAAAAGTTTATTTTATGATAGGCCTTCCCACTGAAAATGACGATGATATAAAAGAGCTTATTGAACTCGTTTATAAGCTTCGAAAAAGCAGGATCAGAAAAAGCAGTGCAATCAATGTAAGTGTTTCAACCTTTATTCCAAAAGCTCACACTCCGTTTCAGTGGTGTCCTCAGATATCATTGGAAGAATCGGAAGATAAGATCAGGCGGATCAAAACCAGCCTTAATATTTCCGGAATCAATTTCAAATGGCAGAATCCCAAGACAAGTCTGCTCGAAGGATTATGGGCACGCGGAGACAGAAAACTTAACAGACTGCTTGTCGCAGCCTATGAAAAAGGATGCAAATTTGACGGCTGGAGCGACAGATTCAGGTATGGCTTGTGGGAAGAAGCTCTATCGTTTACAGGTATTGATCCCGCCTTTTATCTTTTTAGAAAAAGAAACATATCAGAGCCTTTACCCTGGGATCATATCAATGTGAGGGTTGCCAGGGATTTTTTAATAAGTGAATTCGATAAAGCTTTGTCTGCACAAATTTCCGATGATTGCAGAAATACCTGCAACAGTTGCGGTGTATGTGATTTTAAAAATATTGAGCCAAAATATTCTAAAAACAATAGTGAAGCAAAAGAAATAAATCCTGATAAAAATACACCCGTAAACAGCGTCTCTAAAAACCTGAAGATTACTTTTCATAAAAAAGATACTGCAAAATTCTTTGGGCATCTGGAGATGGTAAATATATTCTTGAGGGCAATCAGACGAAGCGGAATTGATGCTGCTTATTCTCAGGGTTTTCATCCCATGCCTAAAATTTCTTTTGAAGACACTCTTCCCATTGGCATGGAAAGCCTTTGCGAAACACTATATCTGACTGTTGCTGCTGACACACAGAAGTCTATAATCATTGATAAGCTAAATGAAAAGCTTCCTGATGGATTATCTGTTTTGGACTGCGCGGAAGAGCGAAATTGTAAAGACAAGCAGCATAAACATTCTAAATATTTGTATGAAGTGATATTGCAGTCCGGAAATTTTGATAAAAACTGTCTGGAACTATTTGAAAAAGAACCAAAGACCGTTATTGAGCGTACAAACAAAAATGGAGTAATAAGAAAAATTGATTTAAAAGAAGTTATAAGCGGTATTGATCTGATATCTCCTGTCAGGCTTAAAATGTTATTATCGTCCGATTCAGGAATAACTGTAAGGCCTGTCGAGATAATTAATAAAATATTTTCTATATCCAAGCAAAACTTAAAAACGGCGCGTATATTAAAAATCTCCGTTATATGATATAGTATTTTAAACTACTAACAAGGGGTCATTATGTACAAGAAGATAGTTGTGAATGTCTGTGAACATGAAACAAGAGTGGCTCTTCTTGAAGACGGAACCATAGCAGAATTTTTTATAGAACGTGGAAACATTTCCGATATAGCAGGAAATATATATAAAGGAAAGGTACAAAGGGTGCTTCCGGGAATGCAGGCCGCTTTTATTGATATAGGCATTAATCAGGCAGCTTTTATATATGTAGATGACCTTAATCCGGGTGGTTTTAATGAACTGAACACTTTTAATTCAGATACAGCCCAACCAGGTGATACTGCAAATTTATATCATGAACAAATACATTCACCCAAAAAAAATCATGCCACAAAAATCGGAGATATTATTACCGAGGGTCAGGAACTGCTGGTTCAGGTGGCAAAACCGCCTATCGGAACTAAAGGCGCACGGGTTACTTCCTATGCTACTCTTCCGGGAAGATTTATAGTGCTTATGCCGAATTCTGATCATATTGGCGTATCGAGGCGTATTGAGAATGAAACTGAAAGAACCCGATTGAAAGAAATGGTCATTTCTTTGAGAAAACAAAACTACGGGTATATCGTAAGAACCGCTGCTGAAGGAATTCAGGAACAAACTCTTGAAAATGAAATGAACTTTCTTATAAACTTATGGAAGAACATTCAGGATAAATGCAAAACATCCTCAGCTCCTTTTTTGCTTCATAAGGAACTTACAGTTTGCCTGCGCGCCGCAAGAGACCTTCTTATGCACGAAGCGGAAAAAATGATAATTGATTCACGCCCCGATTATGAATCAGTTCTATCCTTTCTCGATACTTTTATGCCCAGCCTTAAAAGCTCGGTTGAATTTTATGAAGGATATGAACCTATTTTTGATGCATATAACCTCGAAGGAGATATTTCCCGCGCTTTAAAAAGAAAAATATGGTTAAAATCAGGAGGTTATATAGTAATAGAGCACACTGAGGCTCTTGTTGCAATTGATGTTAACACAGGTCGTTATGTAGGCAAGCATAATCTGGAAGAAACTATATTAAAAACCAACCTTGAAGCAGTCAAAGAAATTGCATACCAGATCAGGCTAAGGGATATCGGCGGTATAATAATAATTGACTTTATAGACATGGAAAAAAAGCAGAACCAGGAAAAAGTTTTTAATGCTCTTAAGGACGCTCTGGCTAAAGATAAAAGTAAAACCAATATTCTCCCCATTTCTGAAATGGGTTTGATACAAATGACCAGAAAAAGGATAAGATCGCCGTTGATACAGGCGCTATGCGAACCGTGTTTCTATTGCGAGGGTGAAGGAAAACTTTTATCCAAACAAACTATTTGCTATAATATTTACCGAGAAATTCAACGGGAATCCCTTGATATGGCAGGAAATAAAGTTGCCTTGCATGTTCACCCTGAAATAGCCGAGCTTTTTCATGTTGAGGAAAATCATCTTATAAGTTCTCTTGAAAAAATGATAGGAAGACAGATTGTTATTTATCCTGAATCGGAATATCATTTGCCGGAATTTGAGATAATTGAAACATAACTGACAACGTATATCTAAAGCTGAAGACTGCATTTTTATATCAAATATTAATATCCACCGGGAATTGCTGTTTAATTCTCATTTCTATTGACATATCCCTTGCTTAGATGTTAGAGCAAAAGACCTTCTTAATGGTTATTCCGATACATCACAGGTGTTTTGAAATCTTAGATATAAGTTAGTTATAATGAAGGAGATTTTTTCATGAAACCTTGGCTTGTTGCAATTATTCTTACCATAGCGGTAGTTTATTTTATCCGTCGCGTTATATACCTTATAAAACTTCTTAGACTTGGAAAACCTGAAAACAGGTTTGACAGGATTGATGAGCGCATATGGATTGCGATCAAACAGAGCATATTGCAATTTTCAATGTTCAAAGTACCAAAAGGCGACTATACATATGCCGGAATCATGCATATTTTTATTATTTCAGGCTTTTTGATGCTATTGCCCGGAGAAATTGAGTTTATTGCTGGCGGACTGGCGCCTGGTTTTGATTTTGCTTTTTTGGGTAATACAGCATTCAATTTGTTTCTGCTCTCTCAGGATTTGTTTATCGCTTTGGTTTTAGTAGGAATAATCATGTCTTTTCTGAGAAGGTTTATTGCAAAACCTCCTCAGATCAACTATCATTTGACAGCGTACGTGATTCTGGGCTGTATCGGTATTCTGATGTTAACCCTGCTGATAATGAATTCTCTCCGTCTTGTTGATCCTAAAGAGATTGAATTTGCCGCTGCCGCAAGCACATGGATGCCTATAACAGCTTTTGTTGTGAAAGCAACCGGGTTAAGCGTTATGAATCATGTATTATTTGAGTTTTGCTGGTGGTTGCATTTTGTTATATTAATGTTTTTTCTTGATTACATACCAAACAGCAAACATCTTCATGTGTTTTCAGCAATACCAGCAAATTTTTTTAGACATTTTCCGCCGCCTCTTGTTACTCTTTCAGATATTAATTTCGAGGCTGAAGAAATTGGCGCTATGGGAGTATCAAAGGTTGAGGATTTGACATGGAAACAGCTTTTTGACGGTTATGCATGCACGGAGTGCGGGCGATGCACGGATCAGTGCCCTGCAAACAGTACAGGTAAGGTGCTTTCGCCCCGTGAGATAGTTTTATCTATTAAAGAAAACCTTTTTGCAAATGCTGATAAGCTTCTTTCAACCCCCAAAGAGAAATGGAGAGAAATGGAGCGGCTTGAGCTGATCGGAGGCAATATAACCGAAGTTGAATTATGGCAATGCACTACATGCGGGGCATGTGCAAATGTTTGTCCAGTCGGCAATGAGCATCTTAGAGATATTATTGAAATGAGGCGTCATCTGACAATGGAACAGGCAGCAGCGCCGGATCTGATGGGCAAGGCAATGAAGAGCATTGAAAACCGAAATCATCCGTTTTTCGGCACCGGCTTAGGTCCGCTGGATTGGATTCAGGATATGGATGTTAAAGTTTTTATCCCCGGTGAAACAGAATACCTGCTCTGGATCGGATGTTCCGTTGCTTATGGGGAGCGCGCACAAAAAATTGCAAGGGCTATGGTTAAGATTCTCATTGCTGCAAATGTAAATTTCGGTATTATTGAAGATCCGCGCTGCACCGGCGATCCGGCAAAACAAATGGGTGATGAGTTGCTTTTTACAGAAATGGCGCAGCAAAATATTATGGAATTTTCCGAAATGGAAATTAACAAAATTATAACATTGTGCCCTCACTGCTATAATAGCTTTACTCATCATTATCCCAAGCTGGGCGGCAACTATGAAGTTATTCCGCATGCAAAGTTTATTCTCGATCTTATAATTTCCGGAAAATTAAATCTTTCCAAAACATCTGAAACCATCTGTTATCATGACCCATGCTATTTCGGAAGACATAACGATATAATAGATGAACCGCGCAAAGTCATATCGAGCATAGGAGAACTTGTCGAGATGCCGAGAAATAAAAAAGCGAGCTTCTGCTGCGGCGCCGGCGGCGGCAATTACTGGGCGGAAGAAACCGGAACCAGGATCAACCAGGTGAGGGCAGGTGAGGCTTTTGAAACAAAAGCGCAAAAAATTGCAACAGCCTGTCCTTTCTGTCTCAGAATGTTAAATGACGGTTTGAAAAAATATACAGATGAACAAAAAACCTTTGATATAGCCGAACTGGTTGAATTACATCTTACAAAAGGATAACCGATCCTTAGCAATGCGTGCAGTTGTCCAAAGAGTAAAAGAAAGCTCGGTTGAAGTTGCCGGAAAAACAATAGGCAGGATAGGCGCCGGTCTTCTGGTTCTTCTTGGGGTGGCTAAACAAGATACAAAACATGATGCCGATTTTCTTGCAGATAAAATATTAAATCTTAGAATTTTTGAAGATGAACAGGGTAAAATGAACCGGTCTCTTCTTGATATAAAAGGAGAAATGCTTGTTGTTTCACAGTTTACTCTACTCGGCGACTGCCGTAAAGGAAGGCGTCCTTCATTTATAAATGCTGCCGGGCCTGAAATTGCAAACGAAATTTATGAATACTTTTCCGCAAAAGTAAAGAGCAATAATATTGATGTTAAAACAGGGCAGTTTCGTGCAATGATGGATGTACATCTTATTAATGACGGGCCTGTTACCTTAATAGTTGAAAGCAGGTAAAAAACTCTATCAAAACCGGTTTTAAAAATAACTAAAGACCCCATAGGAGCGACCGAAAAAAACTTAACCATCCACACTTTGTCGACATTGAGTTAGCCATTAACGGATGTTAATTTTGATGAAATCGCAAAAAGTCGTTTTTTGACTTTTTACAATTTCATCATTATTAAGCGGACACAATTAAAGAAAGCATTCCTGCAACCAGTTTTTCCGCACCTTCATATATCTGACCGATCTTTGCGTTCAGCATGTAGCATGGCGTGGTAACTACTCTATGCTCATAATCCACAACAATTTCTCCGTGCTTAGTATTTACAGTTTCGGCTCCCATTTGTCTGGCTTTGCTGTTTACATCTTCGTCTTGACCGAATGTAATTTTGACATCTGGGATCAGTTTGGCCAGAATTACAGGTGCAATGCATAAAGCGCCTACCGGTTTCTTCTGCCTGACCATTTCAAGCACTGCAAGTTCAACATCGGCATTTACACTCATCTTATCCCCGTCAACACCAAATGTGCAGAGGCTCAATGCCGCACCGCCAAATCCGCCAGGCATAACCAGAGCATCAAACTCATTTGCAATAAAGTCTTTGAGATTTCTGATATTGCCGCGGGCTATGCGCGCAGACTCGATCAGAACATTTCTCTTTTCTGCCATTGGTTCACCTGTAATATGGTTTAGCACAACATACTGAAAAATATCCGGCGCGAAACAGCTGTACTTTGCACCGGCACGGTCAATGGCAAGCAGTGTCGAAACGGATTCATGAATTTCCGAGCCGTCTCTGTTTCCGCATCCGGCAAGAATCACTGCGAAATGATAGGGTGTTTCAGACATCTTATGCTCCTCCTTATGCCTGTTATAAATTTATGCCATTCTCAATGCACCAGTAAGTTTGAAAACTTCTCCGTTAAGATATGTATTTTCGATAAGGTGCTGCGCTAAGAAGGCATATTCTGAGGGTTTCCCCAGTCTTTTCGGAAAAGGTATAGACTTGGCCAATGCTTCACGCGCTTTTTCCGGAACTCTGGCAAGCATTGGCGTATCAATTGTTCCGGGTGCTATAGTTACAACGCGGATTCCGTGACGACCCAGTTCTCTTGCCACAGGAAGCATCAAGCCTTCAACTCCTCCTTTGGAAGCACTGTAAGCTGCCTGCCCGATCTGCCCCTGTGATGCAGCAACTGATGAGGTATTTATAATGATTCCACGCTCACCGTCTTCGCCGGGCGTATTTTCAGCCATTTTTGCTGCCGAGCTTATGAGAATTCTCATAGTGCCGATAAGATTAACCTGAATCCTTGCTTCGAAAAAATCCATCGGCATAGGTCCCTTTTCTGCATCCAGTATCTTGCATGGGCCGCCTATTCCAGCGCAGTTAATCGCTGCGTTTATGCCGCCCATCTTTTCAGCAGCCGTGTTGATAGCCTGATTTACGCTGTCATTTTTCGTAACATCAGTTTTAATAAAAACAGCCCATAGCTCTTCCGCGAGGCTTTTGCCTTTATCTTCCTGCAAGTCAAGAATTGCAACTTTGCCGCCGCCGCTCACGATCTGACGTGCGCATGCTTCGCCGATACCGGAAGCGCCTCCGCTTATTACCGCTTTGCACTCACTGATTTTCATAATATATTCTCCCCTATTAAAATAATAATTTTTTTTCATTAATAACAGTAATGCTTTTCCGACCATAAGATATATAGTATAATTTACTTCATTGTATTTCTGCTATCAGCAACATTAAATTCTGTCAAGATAAAATAAATGGCTGATCGGCAGTTAACTTCATGATAATATAGTTATTTATGCTCTGTTTGCCCTGTTTAATATTTTATTGACAAATTTTGCAATATATGAACAAATAATCAATATTTCAAAATGTTATAATGGAGCCGGAAAAATGAAAAAATTACCTATATATGTTTTTCTGATGATATTATTATCAGGTTTAGGAGCAAACCCGGCAATTGCTCTTAGATGCGGAAACAATTTGATTCGGGAAGGTGACAGTGCTTCGGAAGTCAGAATCATTTTAAAAAATAATGGCGGGGAAATTATTGAAAAGACACATTCAGGCGCAAGAGGAAGCAAGGCCGTCAATTCAAAAACGAAGGTGCATAGTGCGTCGCATTCAGTTGAAAAATGGTTTGTCAGGGCGCCAAGCGGTTATGGCAGGCCTTATTGCTATGAATTAACTTTTGTTGGTTCAATTTTAGAAGAAATCGGAACCGGCATTGAATGTAAATAGTGACACACTATATAACATCGCAAACAACTCTGTTTTTTCCATCTTTTTTGGCGCAATACATATGCTGGTCAGCTCTAGTGACAAAGTCATGCTGATCCTCACCAGAGACATATTGGGTTGCCCCGATACTCAAAGTTACGATAATCCTCTCAGAGGAATTCACAGGAAAGGTTAGAGAAGCGCAAGACCGCCTGATCCTTTCTGCGACGTTAGCGCTTTCCCCGATCGAAGTTTCAGGCAGTATTACGACGAGTTCCTCACCTCCATACCGGAAGGCCATATCGGATTTTCTCTTACAGATCATCACCATCTTGGCCAAACCCGCCAAAACCTGATCGCCCTGGCTATGCCCGAAGGTATCATTGATGTGTTTGAAGTTATCTATGTCCATCAGGAGGAGGGATAGCGGCCTGCCATGCCTGAGCGCTCTCAATATTTCCACTTCAAGTTGTACATTGAGATGCCTTTTGTTGAAAAGCCCGGTAAGGTCATCCACAATACTCAATTGTCTGTATTTTTCCTCACTTATCCGCAAAGCCTCTTTAGTTTCCATAAGGGATCTTTCGGCCTTAACCCGTTCCGTAATATCTGTCAGGGACGTAACTATTCCCATGAATTCAGGACCGAAAGTGCGTAAAGGAGTTGCAGTAATAACATAGTATGCTATTTCTCCGTTTGAAAGCGCCTTCTGCACTTCAATTTCAACACGCGTTTCGCCTCCTTTTATTCTGGAAAAAGGGCATTCCGATGTATGGCAACAGCCGCAAAGAGAGCTCTCAAAGCATTTCTTTCCCTGAATTTCGCTGCTCATCAAGCCAGTGAGTTTTGAAACCGCATCATTGGCTCGAATCACATTATTGTCTTTATCAATAAGTATGATGCATCCTGCCACGGTCTTAAATATCTGATCCAGCTCCAGTCGCGAAATTTCAGAGGTAACGGTTAGTGCGTTTGCCCTTGAAAATGCTTCTTCATATTGCTGCTCCATCAAAGACAGCTCCCTGCCGTATGATGTGACTTTTTTCTGGGTTGCTATCAGTTCAGACAGTTCTAATCTATGCTTATCTGCTGCCAAGAGCTGTATCCGGAGTAATTGTGGATTTAAGGGCTTGATTAGAAAAAAATCTGGTTTGAATGCAGAAACTTTTTCAAATTGATGATCTTCATTGCCATATGCCAGGATAACAGTTTGATGCCTGCGGGTAAAAAATTCCTGGATTATCCTGAAGAGTTCAGAATCTGCTTTAATAAAAGAGTCAAGATCAATGATTATAAGAGGCGCAGACTTTTTATCTAATGATTCAGATAAGGCGCCAGATGGATATTCTTCTACTGTAACTCTGTATCCAAGTTCGCCCAGGCCTGGAGTCAGCAACTCACGAAAATCTGAATCATTAGTGATAACAACTGCTAGTTTTTCTTGTTCATATTTTATCATAGCCATCCTTTTGTTAGTTATCGTATGCCGGTAACTGTATAATTTTATTAATTATGGAATTAAGGTACTATGAACGCCAAAAAGTTCTCTTATTCCTATTAGTGGAATAACAGCGAAAACCAGGTGAAATAGGTTCATCACAAGAATCCACACACCAATTTTGGCAATCCCCCGAAAAAAAGGACTTCGGATGAGCTCGATACCGAACCAGGACTCAAAGACAGCGTTTCCGTTTGGGCCCCGTAATGACAGAAACCAGACTGCTCCGGCAGCCCATAATACGATGAATAGAATGGGATATAACAAAGGAAAGTTGCCCTTGCTCATGACGATTGCCGGTCCGAAGCACTTCACGTAACTATACCAACCGGCGCTGACTGCGCCTGCTTCGAAAACAAGATCCCATAAGTAAAAAAATGGCACAGCAACTATTAAAACAGCAGAGGTACGCCCCAACTTTGGAAAGCGTGTGCGCAGCTTTGTGATCATTTCCAACACCAGTAGGAACATTATAGCCCAAAAAAAGGCATATGACGGGATTACCCACCACGGCTTATATGGAGAAGTCCACAATGTTGCACCCCATGGCATGAGATTGAATTTCGGGTTATGGAGTAAACACATTCCCCAGTTAACGTATGTGTCTTGCCAGGAAAATGCTGTGGTGGAAATCAGCAGAAGCAGACCGAATGTCATTGCTTTGGCACGGATCGATTGCCGGATGAAGAACATCAGCATGCATGCCCAGATGATGAAACTTCCTATCTCAACAAATAAAGTGCCTGAAGGGTTCAAGAATCCAGGGGAGAGATCTTCCGTCTGGCCGGAAGAAGCAAAAAAAAGCATAGTAAATGTAATTGCCAAAAATAACCGAGGAATCTTTTTTACCCTGAGATATGGTGTCATCAATGGTCTCCTTGCCAAATGAAGTTTGAAGGGAGCCTATTTAATTCCTAATATATTATATGTATTATAGCAATTGTCGGGAATTTGTCCCGTTTGGTCATAACAAGATGCAATCGGAGCATTGTTACACTCGCTATATAGTATACTTTTATTATACATGCAATACCTTAAAAAAATTGCCTATATTTTTTTATTGACAATACAAATATTTTGATTATATTAAGCCGCAAATATTGATGGACTTTTTGTCTTTTAAAAATTAAAGCTTTTTGAAAAAGGCCTAGAGCTTTTTAGCTAGGTCTTTTTTTGTGGTTATTATTATTTTATTAAAGGTGGTGATAAAAATGGTTTGTACAACAGCAAAAAACGGCAGGGAGTGTCCATTTATGACGGCCAAGGGCTGTTCATATAATGGCGGAACATGCCATGAAATAGTTGATCAGTGCAAAGGTTGCAGTAAAAGCATTGAGACCTCTTCCGGCTGGTATTGCGCTTCCTACCCTGAACCTTCCTTGAAATGGAAAAACGGAAATTGCAATTTCGCAACTCACATTGCAGCCGCTGCCGAAGCAAAAGCCAAAGTTAATCCTCTGAAAGCATCCAAAAGGGGAAACAAAAGATAATATTTACGGCTTCGTAAAAAGCTCAATTTCAGGAGACCTCTTTACGAAGCCGTTATTATCTAAATCATAACGGGATATTATTTCAGAATCAAAACTGCCGAATATCTTGTCTGAATCCATCGATTTACATCTCATTTTCATTTTTGGTTGCTTTTAACCATGGTCAACTTATAATTGTCCATCCACATATATGATTATCACGGAATCACTAACTTGGAACATCTTAATTATAAAAAATATTCGGATTGGCATGACCTTTTGCAAAACTGCATTTCAAGACCGGAAGATCTATCAATGATATTGCCGCTTGATAAAAGCAGAATTGAAAGAATAATAAACTTTTACCCGATGCGTATAAATCCTTACTATCTTTCCCTGATCAAACATGCAAACTGCCCTATCGGAAAACAGGCTATCCCGGATATAAGAGAAATTGATGATGTTAATATTGCAGGCAATCCCGATCCGCTTTGTGAGGAGATTCAGTCCCCGGTTACGAATTTGATTCATCGTTATCCCGACAGAGTACTCTTCATGGTTTCAGCAGAATGTGCAATGTATTGCCGCTTCTGTATGAGAAAAAGAAAAGTAGGATACCCTTCTGTTGTAACAGATGAAACAAGAAATATAGGTATCGAATACATAAAAAATAACAAACACATACAAGAAGTTGTAATTTCAGGCGGCGATCCTTTGCTTTTAGAAGATCAGATCTTGGACTATATTTTAAAAGGCCTAAGATCAATTGACCATATTGAAATACTCCGGATTCACTCAAGGGTTCCATGCACGCTTCCTCAAAGAATTACAAAAGATCTTGTTGATATGTTGCGCCAATATCATCCTCTTTTTATAAATATTCATTTTAATCATCCTGACGAAATAACCAAAGAAGCATCTCTTGCATGCGGCGCTCTTTCTGATGCCGGAATTCCGCTCGGCTGCCAGACAGTGCTTCTAAACGGTGTTAATAATGAACAGAATATAATCAAAACTCTTATGAAAAAGCTTCTTACGATTAGGGTTAGACCATACTATATCCACCAGCTGGACGTTGTCAGAGGAAACCATCATTTTAAAACAACTATCGAAGATGGTTTGGATATAATGCAATCCCTTTACGGAATATCCGGACTTTGTGTGCCACAATACATGATAGATCTTCCGGGAGGAGGAGGAAAAGTGCCTCTGTTGCCGCAATATTTAAAATATGATGCGGTTAACATATGATGACTATAGGCAATACAGTAAAAAATACCGCTGCATTCATAAGAACATATATAAAAAGTTCTCCGGAAATAGGTGTTCTTTCCGGCACCGGTCTGGGTGAAAGCATGAAATCAATGGATATTTCTTTTTCATGCCGATACGAGGATATCCCTAATTTTCCGCTTTCGACAGTAAAAAGCCATATCGGCAATCTTCTTATGGGCAGTTTTGAAGGACATGAGGTTATGGCCCTTCAGGGGCGTTTTCATCTTTATGAAGGATATTCTCCTCTTCAGGTAACTTTCCCTATCAGGGTTATGCAGGAGCTTGGGATAAAAATCTTGATTTTAACAAATGCCGCGGGCGGCCTTAATCAATCGTTTCTCCCGGGCGATATAATGTTAATAACAGACCATATTAACCTGACCGGCCAGAATCCTCTTTTAGGCATCAATGACGACAGTCTGGGTATAAGGTTCCCTGATATGAGCGCGGTATATGATAAAAAATTAATTGAATCTGCCGTAAATGCCGCAAAAGAAGAGGAACTGCCTATTCAGAAAGGAGTTTATGCGGGGCTTTTGGGGCCTTCTCTTGAAACTCCTGCAGAAGTTCGGTTCTTAAAAACAATAGGCGCTGATGCAGTTGGCTTTTCAACGGTACAGGAAGTAATTGCCGGTGTTCATGCCGGTATGAGGATTCTTGGTCTTTCGGCAATAACAAATATCCATAATCCGGATAATCCTTCCCCATCAACAATTGATAAAATAATTGATACGGCGAAAAATATAATGCCAAATATAGAACTAATCATAAAAAAAGTTATAAGAAGTATTTATGAATGATTCTTCCGTGGATCTTCTGATATCAAACGGCACAGTTGTTTTAATGGACTGTGAAAATACCATAATAGAAAACGGCGCTGTTGCTATAAAAGAAGATATTATAGCAGCTACCGGAAAAGCTGACGAGCTTTCCGGATATAAGGCTGCAAGAACCATAGATGCAAATGGCGGCATAATAATGCCGGGTCTTGTAAATGCCCATACACATGCGTCAATGTCTATATTCAGAGGCATTGCTGACGATTTACCTCTTATGGCATGGCTCAATGAGCATATTTTCCCGGCAGAATCAAAACTCACGCCTGAAAGAGTTTACGACGGCGCTCTTCTTGCCTGTGCAGAAATGATACAAGCCGGAATCACTTGCTTTTGCGACATGTATCTTTTTGAAGACTTTGTCGCGAAGGCCGCTTCGGATGCGGGCCTGAGGGCTGTTGTCGGCGAGGTCCTTTATGACTTTCCTTCGCCAAATTACGGGCCTATAGAAAAGGGTTTCGAATACACGGAACGGCTTATTGAAAAATACCTCAATGACCCTTTGATAAAAATTGCCGTCGAACCTCATTCCACATACCTTTGCGCACCGGAGCTACTTAAAAAAGCGTCTTTGATATCAAAAAAAAATAATCTTTTACTGGTTATTCATGTTTCTGAAACGAAAAACGAATTATCACAGATAAAAGAAAGATATGGGCTAACGCCTGTAGAGTTTCTGGAAGATATAGGCGTATTATCTTCAAATCTTCTTGCCTGCCACTGTGTTCATCTGACCGATAACGACATTTCGCTTCTGAAAAAATATGATGTAAAAATTGCACATAACCCCGAAAGCAACATGAAACTTGCGTCAGGCATTGCTCCGGTTCCAAAATTACTGGAACAGGGAATATGCATTGGCATCGGAACAGATGGATGCGCAAGCAACAACAATCTTGATATTTTCCACGAGATGAGCATGGCTGCAAAGCTCGGTAAAGTCAGCACTCTTGATCCTACGGTTATGGATGCCGGATCCGTTTTAAAAATGGCAACCATAGATGGCGCAAGGGCTCTTGGCATATCCGATATAACCGGATCCATAGAAGCCGGTAAAAAAGCCGATATAATAATAATTGATATTCGAAAACCCCACCTCACTCCCATGTTTAACCCGCTATCTCTTCTGGTATACGCCGCAAGAGGAAGCGATGTGATAACATCTGTTATAAACGGCAGGGTAGTTATGGAAAACGGTAATCTGCTCACAATAAATGTTAAAAAAACAACGGAAAAAGTCAGAAGTATTGCCCTGGATATGATTTGATGATGAAATACGATATAATTATTCATAACGGAATAATCGTAACGGTCAATGAAGATTTTGACATCATAAGAGACGGCATTGTCTTTATCAGCGACGGAAAGATAGCAGAAGTATCATCAAAGCCCGATAATTATAAGTATTTTGAAGCAAAAGAAATAATTGACGCGGCAGGCGGCATAATAATGCCGGGGCTGGTTAATGCCCATACACATCTTCCGATGACTATCTTAAGAGGGATAGGCGATGACCTCTTGCTTTCCGAATGGCTGAATAAATATATTTTCCCTTTGGAAGCAAAGTATATGAATCCTGAAACTGTAAGAATTGCTTCCTATCTTGGCTGTGCCGAAATGCTGCTTTCCGGCACAACAACCTGCTGTGACGGATATTTTTATGAAGAAGAAACAGCGCAGGCTGTGCTTGAATCCGGAATGCGGGCTGTTCTCGGACAAGGGGTGATAGATTTTCCGGCGCCTGGAATACCTGATCCGGCAGACAACATAAAAGCGGCCATACGTTTTGTGGAAAAATTGCATAACCTATCTTCCCTGATCAAACCTTCTGTTTTCTGCCATTCACCTTATACCTGTTCCGAAGATACCCTGAAGAAAGCAAAACGAATTGCTTCGGCTGAAAAAATACTTTTTCAGATTCATGCGGCCGAAACAAAGAATGAATATGACATTATCATGTCAAGACATTCGGTTTCACCTATAAGATATCTTGAGCAAACAGAAGTTCTTGATGAAAAGACGCTTCTTATTCATGCTGTATGGGTTGATGAAAAAGACATAAAAATTGTATCGAAGCATAACTCAAAAATTTCACATAATCCCCAGAGCAATATGAAACTTGCATCTGGTATTTCGCCTGTGCCGGAATTTTTAAAAGAAAAAATCACAGTTGGGCTTGGAACTGATGGCTGTGCAAGCAATAATGATCCTGATATGTTCAAGGAGATGGATGCTGCAGCAAAACTGCACAAAGTTAATATTCTTGATCCTACAGTTATGGATGCCAAAACCGTAGTTCAAATGGCAACTGTTAAAGGAGCAAAAGCTATAGGTCTCGGCGATGAAACAGGAAGCATTGAAAAAGGAAAAGAGGCGGATATCATTATAATAGATACGGATTCTCCTCATTTAATTCCTATGTATAACCCTGTTTCCCACATAGTGTATTCGGCCAGGGGCTCTGATGTAAGAGATGTGCTTGTTTCCGGAAAAATTATTGTAAGGAATAAAAGACTTTTGACCCTGGATGCAGAAGATATTATCAATAAAATTAATCTTATTGCTGCCGGGATAAAAAAAGATGTGATAATGTCATGAGCCTTGTCTCAAAAATAAAAGCTTCTCTCGGAAGTTCCGAAGCAGACATTCTTTTTACAAATGCCCGTCTTATAAATGTGTTTAACGGCGAAATTATGCCCGGTAACTTTGCCGTCAGCAAAGGCTTTTTTTCTGGTTTCGGATCTTATAATGCAAAGAAGATTATCGATCTCAAAAACTGCTTTGTTGCTCCCGGTTTTATTGACGCTCATGTTCATATAGAAAGTTCCATGTCCTGTGTAACTGAGTTTGCAAGAGTAGTTTTTCCAAGAGGTACAACTTGCGTTATAGCCGATCCGCATGAGATTGCAAATGTTTTAGGAAAAGCCGGAATAGACTATATGCTTGAATCAGGCAAAAACCAGCCGATTGACATATACTTCTCTTTGCCTTCGTGCGTTCCGGCAAGCGATATGGAAACATCGGGCGCAATACTTTGCGCTAAAGATCTTCTTCCTTACATAAATAACGAACGCATTGCTTCGCTTGCTGAAGTAATGAATTTTCCCGGTGTCATTTCCTGCAATCAGGATATCCTTGCCAAAATAGAATATTCAAAAAAATATAAAAAACCAATCGATGGCCATGCGCCATATTTATCAGGTAAAAATCTTTATGCATATTTAGCGGCAGGTATTTCAAGCGACCATGAATGCACAACAGTTGAAGAAGCCACAGAGAAATTATCAGCAGGAATGCACATAATGATAAGGGAAGGCACTGCTGCAAAAAACCTACCCGATTTGCTTCCTATTATAAATGAAAAGAATTTTCACCGGATTATGTGGTGCACGGATGACCGCCATACTGATGATATTATCAATAATGGCCACATAGACTCAATGGTAGCAGAAGCTATAAAATACGGTATTGATCCGGTTATTGCTATACAGATGGCAACTGTAAACCCTGCAAACTATTTCAGCCTTTATGAAAAAGGCGCTATCGCTCCAGGAAGGCATGCTGATTTTTTGGTATTTAAGGATCTATACAATCCTGTGATTGAGCGGGTGTATTCTAAGGGAATCCTTTTGGCGCAAAATGGGATTATAGAAAATGAAGTCGAAAAGCCCGAACCTGTCTCAGTTCCCTCTGCAATGAATGTAAAAATTAATGATATAAATTTTTCAATTCCAAGCGAATCAACCAGGATAAAAGTAATAGAAATTATTCCGGATCAGATTATAACCCGGCATATCGTAGCAAGGGCAAATATTGTAAATGGCATGGCCGTTTCGGATATATCAAGTGATATGTTAAAAATATGTGTTATCGAAAGACATCACGGCTCCGGGAATATCGGTAAAGGTTTTGTCAAAGGATTAAACCTGAAAAAAGGGGCGATTGCATCAACGGTTGCCCATGATTCCCATAATATAATTGTTGCCGGAACAAACGATGAAGATATGAAAGCCGCCGTGAACGCGGTTATTCAAATGGGGGGCGGACTTTCGGCTGCGACTGATGGCAATGTTTGCGGAACGCTTTCTCTTCCTATTGCAGGCCTGATGTCAAATGAAACTGTTTGTGATATTAATAAAGATATGAAGAATCTTATTTCAATTACACAATCTTTAGGTTCATCACTATCTGATCCATATATGGCGCTTTCATTTCTTGCTCTTCCGGTAATTCCGGAACTTAAAATTACCGATAAAGGGCTTGTTGATGTTGCTAAGTTTTGTATTGTGCCGCTTTTTGAACCGTGAGGGTGAATATGCCGTTAAAAGGAAAAAGCCAATGTTAGATTTAAGATCTTCCAAAAAACGATCTCTTAGGCCAATATGGCTTGATGACAAACAGGATACAGTCAAAATCATTGATCAGAGGCTTCTTCCGCATAAGCTTGTAATTGTTGATCTTAAAACCGTAGATGACGTTATAACTGCGATCAAAGATATGTACGTAAGGGGAGCTCCTCTTATAGGAGTAACGGCAGCATACGGGGTTTATCTTTGTGTATTAAGCCTTTTAAAAAATCCGGCCGGAGATGATTTTATTATCAGCGAGTGCGACAGAATAAAATCAACAAGACCGACAGCCATAAATCTTGCATGGGCAACCGATAGAGTTTTGAAAAAAGTTCTTTCCTCAACAGGCATTCAAGGGAAAATATTGGCAGCACGTGATGAAGCCGGAACAATAACTGAAGAAGAAGTTAAAAACTGCAGAGATATAGGCATTCATGGCCTCGAAATAATAGAAAAAATAAGCCGAAATAAAAAAAATAATACAGTAAATATTTTGACTCACTGCAATGCAGGCTGGCTCGCCTGCATTGAATACGGTACGGCAACCGCTCCAATATATGCTGCGCATGAAATAGGGCTGGATGTCCACGTATGGGTTGACGAAACGAGACCGCTTAACCAGGGAGCAAGATTAACAGCCTGGGAATTGGGAAAACGCGGTGTAAAACACACAATAATAACCGATAATGCCGGCGGGCACCTTATGCAAAACGGCATGGTTGACATAGTAATTGTCGGAACAGACAGAACGACATATAAGGGGGATGTCGCCAACAAAATAGGAACTTATTTGAAAGCGCTTGCTGCAAAAGATAATAATATACCATTTTATGTAGCCCTTCCATCAAGCACTTTTGATTGGGATACCGGGACCATAAAAGATATGCCTATTGAGTTGCGCAACCCTGACGAAGTTCGCTTTGTTCAGGGGCTTGATAGTGATCTTATAAAAAGCGTTCTTATTGCCCCAAAAGAAAGCCCTGCTGCGAATTTTGCATTTGATGTTACCCCTTCAAGACTTGTCACAGGTTTTATTACTGAAAGGGGAATATGCAATGCCGCAGATATCAGCAAGCTTTTTCCGGAAAAGATTTGAATTGCAATTTGCTTGACAACGCAATTTTCTTGAAATAGTTTCTAATATCTTTAAATGGGCAATTCGGAAGTTATACAAAGGTCTCGCGCTGCTATCCCGGTTTAGGAACATGAAATAAAAAGGAATGGAACTGATGAAGATTAACAGAGTTATACTTTTCGGTTTGTTTTTGTTATCTGTTGTGTCGCCTACTGTGGCTTTCGGGGGCGGTGAGTGTAAACCGGCATATCTCAGCCTGGGTGTAATGCTTCCTCTTTGGAGCTGTATTCCGTTTTGGTGTATGCTTTTTTCAATAGCTCTTTTTCCTCTTTTTGCCCCTGACTTCTGGCATCATCATTTCGGCAAAATTTCTTTTTTCTGGGCAGCCTCTTTAGCCGTTCCTTGCCTTATTGTTTACCGGGGGTTGGCGTTATATGAAATTCTTCATATAATTATTATAGATTACATACCCTTTATTATCCTGCTCTGGTCGCTTTATGCCGTATCGGGCGGCATTTTACTGCGCGGCACACTGGTTGGAACTCCTCTTGTAAATACCTGTATGCTTGTTGTCGGGACGCTGCTGGCTTCATGGATGGGCACAACAGGAGCGGCCATGCTTATGATTCGTCCTTTTTTAAGGGCAAACAGTCACAGAAAACACCGTGCTTTTATGGTGGTGTTTTTCATATTTTTAATCGCGAACGTGGGGGGTGGCCTCACACCTCTTGGCGATCCCCCGCTATTTTTGGGATTTTTGCATGGCGTGCCGTTTTTCTGGACATTTAATATTGCCCCCCACCTTATTTTGGTGGCAGGCCTTCTTCTTGTTTGTTATTTTTTTATGGATGCCTATCATTATCGCCATGAAAAGCATAAAAAAATTGATCCCAAAGATAAAGTGCCCCTTGGACTGGAGGGGAAACATAATTTCCTTTTCATTGCCGCAATTGTAGGAGCAGTTTTTATGAGCGGCATGGTTGACTGGGGAGAGGTTTCTGTATTCGGGGTGCATACCTCTGTGCAGGATCTGGTCAGAAATGGACTTTTGCTTATGATTGGGACTCTTTCAATAGTAACCACACCAATAACTGTTTATGAAGAAAATAATTTTACATGGGCGCCGATCGTTGAAGTTGCTTATCTTTTTATCGGCATTTTCATTACAATGATTCCCTGCTTGCTGATTCTGAAAGCAGGCAGCAATGGAGCCCTGTCTTTTTTTATTAATTCGGTGCAGCAACCGGCGCATTATTTCTGGAGCACTGGGATATTTTCGAGCTTTCTCGACAATGCGCCGACTTACCTTACTTATTTCAACACAGCCCTGGGGAAATTTTACTCATCCTGTCCGGAACCTGATGCTGTGTCCCGTCTCATTGCTGAAAACCCGATATATCTTAAAGCCATTTCCGCTGGGTCGGTTTTCTTTGGGGCATGCAGCTATATCGGCAATGCTCCAAACTTCATGGTACGTTCCATAGCCGAAGAAGCCGGAACCCCTATGCCAAGCTTTTTCGGCTATATTTTAAAATATACGTTTGTATTTCTTATTCCGATCTTTGCAATAGTAACTTTTATCTTTTTCTAGGGAAGGTGAAATATGAAATTTGAAAAAATTTTGTTTAATACACGTTTCAGAGATAAGGCAGTCAACGCTCTTGAAGAAATGCTGGATCTGACGGCAGTAGGTCTTAAAGAAATTATCCTGGTTTATGTTATCCCGAGAGAAAAAGTGGCCTTTGTACCTTACGGAGGTTATCAGAAAGAAAAAGAATTGGAAATAAAGAAAAAAGTTTCTGATAAATTTGAAAAATGGGGTGCAGTTCTCGCAAAAAAGGGTGTTAAAAGTAAAATACGCATTGAAGTCGGTATGCCTAATGCCATTATTCTTTCAATAGCTGAAAAAGAAAAAGTGGATATAATCGTTGCCGGAAGCAAGAAGCGTACATTGCTTGAAAAAGTCTATGTCGGCACTCACTTGCTGGATCTTACACGCCGCAGCCCGGTTCCCATACTGATGAATAAGTACATAGCCGAATATGAACAAGACGGTAAAATAATAACACGTGTTAATGAACATATCTTTAACCGTCCCATGCTTGCCACGGACTGGTCCTGCCCATCCTCTAATGCGCTTGACGCTTTGATATCACTTAAAGGGCTGGCTACTAAAGTGATAGTAGCTCATAACATAGGCCTTAAAATAACCAAGGCTATGAGTCCGGCTCAGTTTCAGGAAATAAAAAAGGAAAGCCGAAAGAGGCTTAATGAATACAGGCACCGTTTAACTGATGCAGGTCTTTATGTGGAAACAAGCCTGACCTCCGGAAGGACTGTGCCTGAGCTAATTAAAGTTTCGCGCAAACATAATGCTTCTATGATTGTTATGGGCAGAACCGGCAAAGACTGGCTCAGCCAGTATTGGTTGGGCGGGGTATCCCACAGGGTTGCAGAAATTTCAGAATTGCCTGTATTGCTTATTCCGTGAAGCCGAATTATTTGTCGTCATAATCATGCCTTATGGGGTCGCCTTTTCAGTACCAAACGGAACAGATTTATAGCAATTACTTACTAGTGATGAAAGTATTCTTTTGAAACAGCTAAAAGGTTATCAGAAAAAGTATTTAAGAGGCCTTGCACACAGGCTTAAACCATATGTTTTTATAGGTCAAAAGGGATTAACGGACTCCCTTTTAAAATCTGTTTCCGAAGCTCTTGAAAAACACGAACTTGTAAAAATTAAATTTCTGGATTTTAAAGAGACGGACACGAAAAAGGAATTGACAGCAGAAATAGAAAAAATAACTAAATGCGAGCTTGTCGGAATAATAGGACATATGGCAATATTTTATAAACAGCACAAAAATCCTGAAAATAGGTTGCTTATACTCCCTGAAAAAAAGAAGGATAGTGAAGAACCGAAAGTATAAAATTAGGAGGCCAAAATGTATGAGGAAAGATCCGGATTAGTTACAATGAGGGGAAATCCCCTGACTCTTATTGGCAACAGCCTGAAAGTCGGAGATAAAGCTCCGGATTTTGAAGTGACAGGTAATGACATGAAACCTGCAGGATTGTCATCTTTTCAAGGCAAGGTTTGTGTTATATCATCTGTCCCTTCGCTTGATACACCGGTTTGCGATATGGAGACAAGGCGGTTCAATACGGAAGCCGCTATGCTTGGCAATGATGTTGTTATTTTAACAATAAGCATGGATCTGCCGTTTGCGCAGAAACGCTGGTGTGGCGCTGCCGGTGTCGATAAGGTGATTACGCTTTCGGATTATAAGACCGCTTCCTTTGGAGCAGCTTACGGAGTTTTGATAAAAGAGCTGAGGTTGCTTGCCAGGGCTGTTTTTGTAATAGATAGAAAGGGGATTGTTCAGTATATACAGGTAGTAAAAGAAATTGCTGATGAGCCCGATTACAGCGCTGTAATTAAAGCTGTAAAAGGGCTTGTTTGATATTTGTAATTCATTTTAATAATCATGTAGGTTTTACAGCAGTATAGACAGTCCATGCGCCTACAGCGATAAAAAAAATGCCTGCGGCTATCTTGATATAGTTTACAGGTATTAATTTGCTTAAACCAGCTCCGCATAGAACGGCTATTAGCGAACTTAAGACAAGCGCACCTGCAGAGCCAAAAAATACTGAAAGCTTTGAGCCGTTTTCTGCAGACAGGCAGAATGTGGCAAGTTGGGTCTTGTCTCCGAGTTCTGCAAGAAAAACCATCAAAAATGTAGTTGCCAATAACTTGTAATCCATAAATATGATAATCCTTTATTTTACCATTTTCATGCCTTTTTGTACTATATTGTCTGAAGTAAAGCCGTAATTTTTCATAAGCGTGCCGCCGGGAGCAGAAGCTCCGAATAGGTCAATGCCTATTATTTCTCCCTTATCGCCGGCATAATGCTCCCAGCCCATAGTTACTCCTGCTTCAACTACTATACGATTCGATACGTTCTGCGGAAGAACTTTTTCTTTATATTCTTTGGGGGATTTTTCAAAAAGCTCTCTGCTTGGCATGCTGACTACTCTTACCGGAATTCCATTTTGCTCCAAGGTTTTTGCAGCATCAATCGCCAAATGAACTTCCGAACCCGTGGCTATTATTATCAAAGATGGATTTTGACCGGAATCGTAAATTATGTATGCTCCGTTTTCAAGAAGACTTTCGGAATTTGATTCAGTCCGTTCAATTATCGGAAGATTCTGCCGGCTTAGTATAAGAGCAACAGGTCCTTTTGTGTTTTTCACCGCTAAGCGCCAGGCTTCTTTTGTTTCGTTGGCGTCACAGGGTCTGATAACCGTTAATCCGGGAATAACGCGTAAACTGCAAATATGTTCTACAGGCTGATGAGTTGGCCCATCTTCTCCAACTGCTATGCTGTCATGAGTAAATACATATATGACGGGTATTTTCATCAGAGCGGCCAGTCGGATGGAAGGACGCATATAGTCGGAAAATACGAGAAAAGTGCCGCCGAACGGACGTATTCCTTTGTGAAGAGCCATGCCGGATAATATCGCGCCCATAGCGTGCTCTCTTACTCCGAAACGAATATTTCTGCCGTTATAGCTATCTTTCTGGAAATCCAAAGAGCCTTTAATTATTGTATTGTTTGAAGGGGCAAGATCGGCGGAACCGCCTATAAGATTGGCAACTTTTTTGGCAATGGTGTTTAATACTTTGCCTGATGCAGATCTAGTTGCAATCGGGCCGTCATTTTTTGAAAAGGGAGAAAGACCGCTGTCCCAGCCTTCAGGCAAGATGCCGTTTATTGCATCTTTTAATTCAGGGGCAAGCACAGGAAAATCATTTTCATAGGATTTCATTTGCTTTTGCCATTTCAATTCGGCGTTTTTACCTTTATCAAGGCATTTGCGGCAGAACTGAAGCACTTCGTCCGAAACGCAAAAGGGAGCATCATCCGGACAGCACAGGTTTTTCTTTGTAAGACGGATTTCTTCTTCACCCAAAGGTGAGCCGTGAGCATCCGCAGTATCCTGCTTGTTGGGGCTGCCGTATGCTATATGAGTGCGAAGCATGATTAAAGAAGGCTTGTTATTCTCGGCTTTTGCTTTTTTCAGCGCTTTTAGGATTGCATCAACATCATTCCCATCTTCAACTTTTTGCACATGCCAGTTGTAGGACTTGAATCGCGCGCATACATCTTCGGTAAATGCGATATCCGTTGTTCCTTCTATTGATATTTTATTGTCATCATAAATACATATAAGTTTTGAAAGGCCAAGATGCCCTGCAAGAGATGCAGCTTCAGCGGTGATCCCTTCCATAAGATCGCCGTCGCCGCAAACCACAAAAGTGTGGTGGTCGATAATCCCGCACTCTTTAGTGTTGTAACATGCTGCAAGATGTCTTTCTGCCATTGCCATTCCCACAGCATTAGCGAATCCCTGGCCGAGAGGACCCGTGGTTGTCTCAACACCAGGTGTATGGCCATATTCCGGATGCCCTGGGGTTTTGCTTTGCCATTGTCTGAAACTTTTTATGTCTTCAAGTGAAATATCATAACCTGTCAGATACAATATACTGTAAAGAAGTATGGATGCATGACCGCCGGATAATATAAACCTGTCTCTGTTAAACCAGATGGGATTAGCCGGATTATGTTTTAATATGCGGGTCCAGAGAGTATAAGCCAAAGGTGCAAGCCCCATAGGCGCCCCGGGATGGCCGGAATTAGCCTTCTGGACAGCATCCATTGAAAGTGCGCGTATTGTGTTTATGCAAAGCTGATCTAAATCCTTTCGTTTCTCAGGCGAGTCTTTACCCATTTTTTTCTCCTTAAATTTAAGCAATGTTTTTCAGCTTATTAATAAATGCCCAAATCGCCATGCCGGACTTGGCATCCAGAACAGAATGAATTTGCCGGGTTCCGGCTTTCGCCGGAATGACGGAAAATAATATTTTACGGCTTTTTACAAAAAGTTTGATATACTTGTTTATTGTCATACGCAAGAAATTAATAAAATCAGATAATATCAGATTAATTATCAAATAGTTATGAAACAAACCGGCACGATTCCGGCTACATTGCTCTGAGATATTCAGGCCTTAATGAAATATCTCCCGATAGAGCCCTGTCTATAAGCTGTAATGCAGACTCCTTGTCTCTTGGCAGTCGCGCTCTTATCGACAGATAGTTTGATGCGTGATTGGCGTGAAACTGCCCTTTTGAAACATTTGTAGCCTCTATCATAGCACGCAGCTCTTTTAACATTTCAAGCGGTGTGATCAACTCAAATTTTCCAGATTCGTAATCTTCATACAAAGGAGTTCCGGGTATAAGCATGAGGCTTAAAGCGCCAATATATTCCGGACTGATTGCTGAAAGCACCCTTCCTGTTTCCCTGGCGTGTATAAGGGAACGCTCCCTTCCGGCTATACCCAGAAGAACGGTAATTGAGATTTTAAGCCCTGACTCTTTGGCTTTTTTGCCCATTTCTATCATCTGCTGCGAAGTTGCTCCCTTTGTAATATTTTTTAAAGTAACGTCGTCACCTGATTCAAGACCCATATATACAATACTCAAACCGAGAGCTTTCAGTTCCTTGAGCTGATCTATAGTTTTTGTATTTAGGCTCTTGGCATTTGCATATGTGCCCACTCTTGTGACCCAGGGAAGCTGTTTTTTTATTTCGGCAAGAATTGCAATAAGTCTTTTTTGAGGAATTATAAGCGCATCTCCATCGCACAGAAATACACGCAGCTGGCGTTTGCAGTATTTTGCCGCAAATGCAATGTCCTCCATTATAATAGAATCGGGTTTGATACGAAAGCGTTCGCCCTTATAAGTGCCGCAAAAAGCGCATTTATTTCTTGAGCATCCTACAGTGACCTGAAGAAGGATGCTGTTGGCTTCACTTGGCGGTCTTATGATATTGCCCTCATAATGCATACGCTATTATCTCCTGTAATAAAAATTGTTATTAGCAAATAAATAACTAACAAAAAAACATATAAAGGTCAAAGGTGTAAAAAACAACAAAATCAAAAATATCCCATCGAATACATAAGCTGCAAATTCATTTGATAATTCATAAAGAATAATATATAAAACTTACCCTTGCCATTACCTGTATTTTTTATTTAAAGAGCATTAATATTGGAGGCGTATAAGGAGTGTTATATAAGGTTCTTAAAGATAAGAAGAGATGATGTCAAACGTTTCTATGAAAAGAGGAGGTAAAAATGGGAAAATCAATGGATATCAAAAAAGAAGGCAAAAAGAAACCGGCTAAAACAATAAAGGAAAAAAAGCAGGAAAAAAAAGAGAAGAAAAAAGAAAAATAAAAAAATGTTGTTTTAGGAGATATGTAATTGAATGAATTGTATGGTGTAAGACCGAAGCACATTGTAGATACTCATACCCACATTTTTGAAGAGGAATACCGTGAAAGATATATTGAAGAAACCTTTTCCATAGATTTTTCAATCGAGTTAAACTTCAAGCGCGGAGCCGACGGAACATTGGATGGCCTTTCAAAATCTGCTGATGTGAATGGCATATCAAAATACTTCATTCTCCCTGTTGTAAAAGATCCGAGAAAAATAGAACACATAAATGATTATTACTACAGGGAGAGTAAAAGAGATCAGCGTGCTGTTTTTTGCGGAACGCTGCATCCGGATCATCCGCGCTTGGATGAAATACTGGCTGACCTTAAGTCAAAAAATGCAAAGATGATAAAGCTTCACAGCGTTTTCCAGCGTTTTAATATTACTGCCCGCCAGTCTCTGAAGTTTTTTGAAAAAATTGTTAAGGCAGACTTTCCCGTAATATTTGACACTTCCCGGGTACCTCCGAAATATCTTACAAATGATGATTTGCCGGAATATTATGCCAATCCAAGCAAATTGCTTAAGCTGCACGATATATTGCCCGAGTTGAAAATTGTTGCCGCTCACGGCGGGGGCCTTTTTGTTTACGATTTTGAACGCAAGAATTTAATCGACAGCGGTATTTATATCGAACTGTCCAGCAGTTACTATAATTGCGACTGGCCGCGAAATGATTATGAGGTCAGTCTCGAAAATTTCATTTACATGTTGAATAATCATAATCAGGATAAACTACTCTTCGGTACAGATTCTCCGTGGCAGGACCAGAAAGCTGATATAGAAAAAATCATTAAATTGCATGAAACGGGTAAAATTACAAAAGAACAGCTTGAAAACATCTTTTGGAAAAACGCCAATAGTCTTTTTGACCTTGGATTGGAATAACAGAGCGAATAGCGTACTCCGATTCCCTCCGTTTGCTATTTGATAATATTTTTTCTAATATTCCTGCAGTGAACCATAGCCGTGTTCCCCGTGGATGGATTGATCAAGCCCAATCACCTCTGAATCGGCAGCGATTCTGAAACCAACAGTTTTTTCGACAAGAAAACAAATTACCAGGGTGCCTACTACAACAAACAAAATTGTAGCACCGATGCCCATCAACTGGATTGCAAGCTGGTTCCAGGCAGTCCAGATTTTATGGGTGACAGCAGAAGCATTCTGCATCCAGCTATCGCGGATAAAAAAGGAAAGCATAATTACTCCCAGACCGCTTCCGACACCGTGTATTCCGAAACAATCCAGACTGTCATCGTAACCTAACTTCCCTTTTACGGAAAGAGCATAAAAACATACAATAGATGATAGGGCTCCCAATACAATTGCGCCAAACGGCAGTACCGCGCCTGCAGCAGGAGTTATTGCAACAAGCCCGGCAAGTATGCCTGAAGCAAATCCGAGGGCTGTGGCCTTGCGGAACTTAATGACCTCTATGATGAGCCACATCAAGGCGCCGCTTGCGGCAGAAACCTGTGTCATGGTCAGCGCTCGGGCAGTATCCAGCCCGCTGTGTACTGTCGAACCGGCATTGAAGCCAAACCAGCCAACCCATAAAAGTCCGGCGCCTGTCAAGGTCATTACCAGATTATTAGGGGCCATTGGTGTTTTTGGATATCCTTGCCTGGGTCCCAGAAATATTGCTACTATAAGGGCGCTGAATCCGGCGGAAACGTGTATCACAAGACCTCCTGCAAGGTCTATAACACCGGTTGCTCCTGCATTATAAAGCCATCCGTCCGAGGCCCATACCCAGTGGCACAACGGACAGTAAATAAAAAGCATCCACAGGATTATAAATGCGATGTAGCCGCGAAAATATACACGTTCAGCCAGCGCCCCGCTGATCAAAGCAGGAGCAATGATTGCGAACTTGCCCTGGAACATGGCAAGCACATATTCAGGCACCCCTTTTACAATTACGTCATCAATGCCTTTGAGTAAAAAATATTTATTGTCCCATCCGGCAAAGCCGCCAAGGATATTAGAACCGAATGCGATACTGTAACCGCACACTACCCAGAGAACGCCGATAACAGCCATTGATACAAAACTGTGCATCATGGTGCTAAGCACGTTTTTTGTTCTCACCAGCCCCCCGTAAAACATAGCGAGGCCTGGAACCATCAGAAGCACGAGTGCGGTTGAAGTTAGCATCCATGCGGTTGTGCCTGTATCCACAGGCATATTCTCGGATGCATAACTAATTTGTGGAGTTAAAGCAAAAAAAAGTGAAACGACAGCGGTCTGAAAGTATTTCTTATTCATAATCTTATTCCTATCGTTGCATTTTGTTATATTAAATACGAAAAAAATAAATAAAGAAATAGAGCAAGTAACGTACCATGAGCTTTACAAAAAATAAGATAAAATTATAATAAATAGTTATGCTGTTATTGTATGAAAATACAGGCTGGAAATCTCATGAAATAATTACAACTATGTATAGTAATCAGAGGATATATTTTCAATATTGTAATAATTGACGTGCTTTTTGCATTTTCAAAAATAATTTGATATAAGAACCTCAAGTGTTGCGTAGCTGAACAGAAAACTAGAAATCAACAGCAGATGTTTTAAGGAGGCATTAATGGAAGCAATCAACAAAATCAAAGCACACATTATGTCCGGGTTAAATGATTTAATACAGGCAAAAGAACGGGGAATTAAAATTATTGGTTATTTGCCCGGGGGTTATTTTCCGGAAGAGCTTGCAATAGCTGCCGGAGCAATGCCTGTATGCATGATCCGTGGCGGAAATCATGCTTGTGTTGAAGCTTCTATAGCCTATATAGACCGATGGCTGGATACCTTTTATCGCGCCCAGATAGGTTCCGGTGTTTCAGGTACGGATCCGTATTATAATATAATTGATGTCCTGATCGCTCCGATAACTGATAGTAACAACAGGGCGCTTTCCGATACTCTCGATTATCATACGGATATAGATATATTCCCCTTTGGTGTTCCCCATAAAAAAGAAGAATCAGGTTACCTGTACTATCTTCATGGCTTAAAAAGAGTTAAGATAAAATTAGAACAGTTAACAGGGGTGGAGATTACTAAAGAGCGGCTCAAGGAAGCCATTTTGCTATGTAATAAAGAAAGGGAGCTTTTAAAAAAGATAAGTCTGATGCGAAAAACAGAGACCGTGCCAATAACCTCCAAAGACTTTGTGATGATTAATCATGCCGCTATGATAATTGATAAAAAGGTGCTTATAAGATACCTGGAATCACTTATTCAGGAATTGCAGGAAGCGGATTCAGTCAATTCAAAGGGACCCCGGCTCCTACTGACAGGATCGACTCTTGCAATGGGCGATGGCAAGATACTGGATCTGATTGAAGAGGCGGGCGGAAAGGTGGTTATTGAAGAATTTGCTGAGGGGATCAAGTTTTATTGGCAAAATGTAAAAACTACCGGCGATCCAATAGAGGCTCTGGCTCAGGCTTATTTTACGGACCGTATTGTACCGGCCTGGTTCAGGCCGGCCGGTGAGCGGCTGAACCATTTGGTTCAACTGGCAAAGGATTTTTCCGTAGATGGCGTTATCTGGTACCAGTTAATGTACAGAGAGTCTTATAAAATTGAGTCTTATTATTTTCCCGAAATACTTGAGAAAGAAACAGGCCTTTCCATGCTTACATTAGAATCCGATTATGACCCCTCCGAAATCGGGCAGATGCGGACACGCATTGAAACCTATCTTGAAAGCATAAGGGGGTGATTATAATGGCTTATTATCATGAACTTCTTAAGCTTTGTGCATTTGATGAAACTGAAATAGTCAGCCAAAAGGAAAGGATTGAAAGAACCTTTCAAATACTGGAATTAGGTCCAGCCGATATGGAAAAAGCCGTGGCACGGATCCAAAAATATTTTGACACCCGACTTATGGGCGTACGAAAAGCTATTGGCGTATGGTTTAAAGAACTTTTTGATCTTATTCTTTGCCGTTATGAGGGTAAAAAAATCATATACTATGGATATCCCCCGTTCCAATATATTGGTCTGGCAATTAAGGCTGCGGCAAAGTCAAAAAACGATTTTTACGTGGGTTGCCCTGAAGCTATTGTGTCTCAAACACTAGGTCAATTCTTCCATAAACTTGTGCCTGTGCTGGAGGCTGGAGAAGGGGCGGGATTGCCGCCCGGGCATGCCATGTGCTCACTGCTGCAGGTGAAGGTAGGAGCTCTTGAAAAAGGGATTATACCGATTCCGGATCTTTCTATTGCAACCAGTTATTTCTGTGATATGGGGCCTAAGGCCGATGAACTCATGCAATATAAGTACGGTTATCCTGTCGAATATATCGATAGCTGTCTGGATTCGCCGTGGGGATTGTGGCCTGAGTATGATCATGAGACTGTCAGATATTTGGGCGCACAACTCGATAAATTGTTTTGTACGCTAAAAAATATGTTCGGAATAGAAATAAACGATTATGTATGGCAGCAGGGAAGACTCATAGCCGGAAGGCTCTATAAGGCCATAAACAAATTGACCAGGTATTTAACAGCCGATCCGGTGCCTCTGGGTGTGGCTGATTCTGAATTGATATTGAATTTCCCGATAGGCTGTACAGGAAGCGTAATGGACGAAGGCGCAGAAGCCATTGAGATACTGGCTGATGAAATAGGAAAGCGTGTGCAAAAAGGGATCGGTGTTGTTTCGAAAGGAAGCCCAAGAGTTCTTATAGTCTTACAGAGCATATCAGATCCCGCTGTTAATCGCCTTATAGAAGATGTGGGCCTTGCGGTACCGACTACAATGGCTTTATTGCCGCCTCCTCCTGAGCCTGAGTCATATCCTTTTTCCACCCTTGGTGAAAAAAGGGCGGAGAAAGCTATGTTCGGCGGCGCCTATCACAGCACCTACGGCATGGTTAAAAGAATTGAAGCGAGCTTAAAATATGCTCATGTAGATGGAATTATTTACAATTATCCATTCAGTTGCCGTCCCTTTGTGTGCAGCAACAAACTTACAAAACTTCATATAGAAAAAGAAACCGGACTGCCGACGCTCCTTTTAGATATGGATCCTCAAGATGAGCGGAATTACTCTCAAGGATCGATGCGAACACGTCTTGAAGCATTTGCCGAAATGCTAAAGCAAGAAAAGTTGCGGCATAAAAAATCAGACATTAAATCATTATAGCTTATTGCCGATTTTTTTGAGAGGTTTTTGATATATATTTTGTTGGAAATAGAGTTTCAAGTAAACCTTAATACTGCCAATCATTAAAGGAGGGTATAACCATAACAATGGAAACAAAACGAGAAGCCAAAAGCGATGTGCAGTTATTCGAAGACATGAGCCATTCAGACAAACTACCCGGAAACACTGATTTCATGGAGGATTACGCAAATCTTATCATGGGTGAGTCAGAAGGTTACGATTTTTGTTTAGTCCCTAATTTCTGGCACATCGGGGGAGGAAAGAAGGGTAAATGGCGGGTAGACGATGCTTTAATGGTTCAAACCACTTTTTTGATGTTGCCAAAGAACCAACGAGGCAGGATGAAAGATAATAACTTCATCGGTAACCGCCTGGATCCTACAGAATGGACAGGCGATTATTCAATCAAGCAGGAGAATGATAAAATAATCTGGCAGAGGGATAACATCCGATATATTTCTCGTCCTCCCTACTGGGAAATTAAAGGAAATCATATGGGTGTTGCCTACGATCTGATTATTGGAGGTATGGGTAATGCTACCCGTACTTTCGGAGCATGGTCAGACCTTGCTAAAACAGGCCGGGCCGGTTATGATCAGCGCTGCTGGGCAGAAGGCACTATAACTGTTGGGGGCAAGACATATAAGCTTGAAAAGGGCTATGCCATTCATGAAAGGCTGACTTTTGGCGAACACTATGACCCCATGGAATCCATGCTTACGCCCTACTACTGGGTAGTGGGCATGAACGAGTCGTTGCAGATATATTTCTTTACCCTGCCTGGCGAGGGAATAAGTTTCGGCCGGATATATATGGATGGAAAAGAAATTCCCTTTGGACAGGGCGAGATCACAATAGATGAGCTGGAATTGTGGACAGACCCTAAAACCAGCATGCAAGTTCCCATACGCTGGCATGTTAATATGAACTCGGCAGGTGGTATTGTGGACATGTATATGGCCGCAGGAGGAAGGGGAATCTTTTGTTTCTTATCTCGCACGGGCTATACCGTGCGTTACCCGTTCATGGCGCAAACTAATGTCCGCATCTTTGTCCCTGATGGAAATAACCTTCTAATAAATGATATGATAACCTATGTGGAGTGGGGCAGAGCAGCCATGCCATTGGAGGGAGGAGTTCCTTAAATCTGTAGGAGATAAATAAAATGACTTACTATAATGATCTGCTTAAGTTATGTGCATTTGACGAGTCCGAAATACTCAGTCAAAAAGACCGGCTTGAAAGAACCTTCCAGATACTTGGATTAGGCCCTGCCGACTTTGAAAAAGCTGAGGCACGTGTCAATGAAAGTTTTGATATTGAGCTTATGGGTATCAGAAAGGTTCTTGGCATATGGCTCAAAGAGCTGTTTGATGCCGTCCTTGCCAGGGAAGAAGGTAAAAAAATTATATATTTTGGATACCCGCCTTTTCAATATACCGGTTCTGTAATCAAGACTGCCGCAGGATCAAAAAATGATTTTTATGTGGGTTGTCCCGAAATAGTTATCTGCCAGACGCTTGGCCAGATATTTGATAAACTTATACCGTTGCTTGAAGCTGGAGAAACAGCGGGATTACCGCCCGGGCATGCTATGTGCTCCTTGCTCCAGATAAAACTTGGCGCCATAGAGAAAGGTTTTATACCTGTCCCAGACCTGTCTATCGCAACCAGTTATTTCTGCGATATGGGCCCTAAGGCAGAAGAACTGATGCAGAATAGATATGGTTATCCTGTCGAATATGTCGATGGCAGCCTTGATTCACCCTGGGGGGCATGGCCTGATTACGACCGTGAGACTGTTTATTATCTGGGAGGACAGGTTAACCGGCTTTTTGGAACCCTTAAAGACAAATTCGGGCTTGAAATCAACGAGAAGGTATGGGAAAAGGCCGGACTGGTTTGCGGAAAGCTTTACATGTCCATAAATGAACTGGGCAAGTATTTAACAGCCGATCCCGTTCCGCTTAGCGTGGCTGATACTGAATTGATATTGGGCATTCCTACGGCTTGTACTGGTATTGCTGTGGAAGAAGGTCCGGAAGCCATTAGGATCCTTGCTGAAGAAGTAGGGAAAAGAGTTGAAAAAGGAACAGGGGTTGTTCCCAAAGGAAGTCCCAGAGTCGTCATCCTCTTGCAAAGCTTATCCGATACTGCCGTTAACCACCTGATTGAGGAAGCGGGCATGGCAGTGCCCCTTACCATGGTTATGTTGCCTCCTGTGCGGCCTCCCGAACCATATCCTTATCCGACCCTTGGTGAAAAAAGAGCTGAACAGGCTATGTTTACCGGCGCTTACCATAGTACTTACGGCTGGATTAAGCGGAATATTGATAGTTTGAAGCTTGTTGATTTAGACGGTGTAATCTATTCTTATCCATTCAGTTGCCGTCCGATAGTATGTACAAGCAAGCTGACAAAACTGGAAATTGAAAAAGAGACAGGACTTCCTACTCTTTTGTTGGAACTGGATATTTATGACAAGCGGAATTATTCCATAGCTTCATTGCGAACACGTCTTGAAGCATTTGCCGAAATGCTGAAGGCAAAAAAAGCTCAGGTTAATAAGGAAAAGGCCAAATGACAGAGCAATCTTCGATTGTGGCCGGAATAGATATTGGGGCCGCAACTGCAAAGGCAGTGGTTTTAAATGGCATCAAACTGATATCGTCTTATGTTATGCCGACCGGAGAAAATGTCAAGAAAGCTGCGTGGTTGGTAATGAAGCAGGCACTTGGGGAGGTTGGCATGACCATAGACGATATTGGGTATATCATTGCAACCGGTTATGGAAGAAGAAAGGTGGAATTTGCCAATGAAGTTATAACCGAAGTTTCCTGTCATGCAAAGGGCGTCAACTCGCTTCTGCCTGAGGCAAGGACTGTAATAGATATCGGCGGGCAGGACAGTAAGGTTATAACGGTTGATAATAAAGGAAACATTATCAATTTTGCGATGAATGACAAATGTGCGGCCGGCACCGGAAGATTTCTTGAAGTCATGGCCAGAGCGCTGAATGCAGAGATAGAAGATATCGGGCAGATTTCTTTAAATGGACTTTTGCCGTGCCAGATCAGCAATACCTGCACCGTGTTTGCTGAGTCGGAAATGGTGACTTTAAGAGCTGAAGGTGAAAGCCGTGAAAATATTCTTGCCGGAATTCATGATGCGATGGCACATAGAGTTGTTATTATGGGTAAAAGTATTGGTTTTAAAAACCAGATTGTTTTTACGGGTGGAGTTGCCAGAAACACAGGGATGAAAAAGGCCCTGGAGAAAAGAATAGGAGAAGGTATAACAGTTCCTGAAAAGCCACAAATAATCGGTGCTCTTGGAGCCGCAATAATTGCAAGAGGTAAAGTTTTACTTTAATATTTTCCCAATTTATTTTTTTCAGATGATTTTCCCATTCCATAGTTTTTCCAGAAAGACTTTCCATGGGAATATGGCAATGTCGTCTTGCGTTCTTCTTTCATGTTGGTCGCAACTGACAATGGCAAAATTCTGAATATTTTCTTCTTCCTTTAATATGCTGAGTAAGATAGAGATATCCTTAAAATCAGTAATAGAGTTTCTTTATTTAATACAACTTTCTAAATTTTTAACTATATTAATATATCCGGGTCTGCGACATAAATATGGGTAAAAACTTAACAAGGCGGGATATTCCTCCTAT
>DYJH01000199.1 GCA_020723255.1 Desulfonema limicola
TCAAGTCCGGGTCTGTGGGGGGAGCGTCGGGCAACCGATGCTTCTACCCGGAAGCCGATTGCTGCGCTCCGGCTGATTTTTTTGTTGCTATCTTTCAACCCGTAATCCTCAACTATAACAACTACCCAGCATTGAGCATTTGTAGGTGATATATGTAAGAGGTAATTGCAAAATGTTTTGTCATGCCCGAATGTTCTTATCGTGCATCCATGATTTCAGACAATTACAAACTGGATTTCCGCCCAGAAACGTTGCGGGAATGACAGAATTGGGAGTTTTGCAATTGGCTCGTAATATAAAAGTTTCGATTTATTTGGCGGAAAAAGTTTGTTATATAAAAGGGAAATAAGGGATGTATTGATCTATTAATCTTGCCGGAATCTGTTAAGCGCGCAGCCTTATACCTTAGAATTTAGAAAAATTGTGTTAAGTCATTTGAAAATATCCGTTATCATGCAGGGGTAAGGAACATAGTGATTGTCTCCGGAGGTGGTGTGAAAATCCAAAGCTGAACTTGATATTTTCACAAAAGCAATATACCCTGACAGCATGATAAAAAGAGACATAACTGCAGAACTGCTTGAGGCCGCAGGTGAATACCCGGTGGTAACAGTATTCGGGCCGCGCCAATCGGGAAAAACTACGCTCGTTAAGATGGCTTTTCCAGGCAAATCATATTATTCTCTGGAAGATCCGGATGTGCGCATGGCTGCTGAAACAGATCCCAGAGGTTTTTTGGACAACCTTAAAGATGGTGCTGTGCTGGATGAGATTCAGCGAATGCCGCAATTGTTGTCTTATATTCAGGGAATAGTTGACCGGTTGAATAAACCGGGCGTTTTCATTTTGACCGGAAGCCATCAGCCTGAACTCCACCAGGCAGTGAGCCAAACACTGGCCGGAAGAGCAGCAGTATTGAAGCCTTTGCCTTTTTCACTTTCCGAAAAAAGAGAATAAGATGGGGAAAAATAATAACACGGCAAATAATGATCCGCTCATCAACATGCTTAATGCTGCTACCAAAAATGATCTGATTGAATTGGTTAATAAATTAATTAAAAACGATATTTCAATACGCAGAATGTGTATAGATAATTTAAAGGGAAAAGTGGATGTAAGTCCATCTGTTAATAGTTCCGCTGAATCTTCCGCCGCACTGACATTATGGTATGAAATAGAGTCCGAATTATCAGAACTTGATGAATATGGAGGTGGTGATTATAGCACAGAAGATGATGTTGGGACCGGCTTGTATCAACTTGAGGAAATATTAAAAAAGGTAACATTAACTGAAGAAGATAGGGGCGAATTGTTAGATGAAGTTTTCCCGTATATCGAAAGCGGCAACGCAGGAATGGATGATGCCTTATATGACATAGCGTATGCGACATGTAAAAATGATGATCATCTTAGTGAGTTAGCAAAACGGTTTGAAGATCTTAAACAAGATTGGCCTATTGAACACGCAAGGCGTATTTACAAAAAAATCGGGAATCATGAAAAATATCTTGAGCTCCGCTCACTAAAAATGCATTATGGTGCGGATTACTATGATTTAGCTTCATTTTATTGGGGGATCGGGGAAAAAGAGAAAGCCATTAATACTGCTAAAAAAGGTATGGATTTAGCTGAAGGCAGAATGGATGAACTAAGAATGTTCCTGGCTGAAAGGGCAAAAGAGGCAGGGGATCGGGAAACTTATTTGAAGTATTATTTTTCTCAGAAAACAGATTGTCTTACGTTAACTTCTTATAAAGAATTAGAAGAAGAATGCCGAAAAGAAGAATGGGAAAAATACGAGGCTAAGATACTTGACTTGTTGAAAAAAGATTTTAATATTCAGGCTGTAAAAATTCATTTGTATAGAAAAGAATATGAAAAGGCTCTTCAGTGTTTTGAAACCCATTCCAGATCTGCTTATTATTTTTCAGGTGATTCCGAGGTGTTTTCGGTAGCAAAAGAACTTGAAGCTCAATATCCAACGCAAATACTTTCATTTTATAAATTATCTATTGGCAACCTTAACGTATCGACATCAAGAAAAGTCTATTCTCAAAATGCTGAAGCTGTCGCAAGGGTTCGACGAGTCCTTGTTGATGTTATGCAAAGACCCGATGAATGGAAAAAATTCGCATTGCCGATAAAATTAAACAATATTAAAAGACCTGCATTTCAGGAAGAGTTCTCAAGAATTATCCCTGATTGGGATAACTTATAGAGGGAGTATATGGGATGGGGAAATTTTTGGGGCCATTTACATCTAAAGTTTTCAATCTTAATATGCCACATTATCAAAGCATCGTGCCAAGAGAGCCTTATAATTTGGAAAATTGTGTTAAGTTAATCAAAGCTTCCCGTCCCAAGCAACTGGAAATGAACTTGCTATCGCAGCTCGATAAACCTTGGGCTTTTCAAACAGCGACTTTTCGTCCAAAAGGAATGCCGAGCTTGCGCATTTTCGTCCGGAGAGTCGAAGGATTTATTTTCAGAAGCTTTGCTGCACCTTTTTCGCCCTCTATACGGCCGCCGGTTATCTTTAAGGCTTTTATAATTGCTTGAGAGTTTACTTGTTCAAGACTGAGAGCACTTTCCATGTCAGTTACAGGTACCATGGTGTTTGTTTGAGGTATGCTGTGTCCTATATCGTCAAAGGTAAGCGGTTGTTTCCTATTGAGGATAAGAGCGCGTTCCACAGCATTTTGTAATTCCCGGACATTGCCGGGCCAGTCGTAATTCATCAGTTTGTCAATAGCCCCGGGCGCGAGTGTGGGAACCTCCATAAAACCCATCTCCCGGGTTTTCTTCACCATGAAATATTGGACCAGAGTCGGAATGTCAGCGCGTCGCTCACGCAGAGGCGGTATTGCAATTGGAAAAACCCGAAGGCGGAAATAGAGATCATCGCGGAACCTGCCCTCAGCCAGCATAGTCTCTAGATTGCGGTGCGTAGCGGCAATGACGCGAATGTCAACCTTGACGGTCTCTGCCCCGCCAACTCTTTCAATCTCCTTTTCCTGGATCACCCGCAGGAGTCTTACTTGCGCGCCTGGCGTTAACTCGCCGATTTCATCGAGAAAGATTGTGCCGCCTTGAGCCCGTTCGAAGCGTCCGCGTTTTTGAAAAAAAGCTCCCGTAAATGCGCCCTTCTCATGGCCGAAAAGCTCGCTATCCATAAGGGACTCAGGAACTGCTCCACAATTTACCTTAATAAAGGGACCGTTCCTTCTCGAAGATAGATTATGAATAGCCGTGGCAATAACCTCTTTTCCGGTTCCTGTTTCCCCCAACAAGAGGACAGGGCTGTCCAGGGGCGCCACCTGGCCTACCATTTCCATAACCTGCTTAAGACCGTAATGAGCGCCTACGATATCTTCCCCCCCTTGCTGCCGCAGTTCTTCCTGCAAATACCGGTTGTCATCCGCAAGGACCTCCTTTAGCCGAAGAACCTCACGGTAACGCAGATAATTGGAAAGAGCGATAGTAAAAGGTTTATTCAAAAGCGTAAACAGCCGTACATATTCCTCTGAATATTTTTCACCCCTGTTGTTGCCGACAAAAATGGCGGCAACAAAATCCCATTCCGGATTTGAGCCCATCCCCATAAAGGCGTCGTCAGGGTGGCCGATAATTTCAGATATAGGCCCCATAATGGGGTGATCGCCAATTCGGTCGGCCACCAATATCTGTGCATTAATCTTAGGATTTATTCTCATTTCCTCGATAAGCTGTTTCGTTTCCGCCGGGACGATAGTTTTGACGGATGTAAGTTTTCCTCCGTTTAAATCCGCCTTTGCAATAGTTTCCCCAATTCCTATCTTTGAATCATAAACATCGATGAGCATAATATCTGCCGGGATGTAGTCGCGGATGTACATAAAGCAATCCCACAGCGATCTTTCGATTTCCAGGCTACAGCAGATTCGCAGGGTGGCCTCCCGGAGGAAGCAATTTTTATCTATTGGCATGAGCATCTCCATTATTGATGTATAAAATCTGTCTTATTACGTAGATTATTACAATTAGCATGGAATGCAACAGTTTTTTCTGTTCCATTCCATGATTACACATGTCATTATCATATAACTATGTGTATTTAAATATATAAATGCTTTGGCACGTTTTACGCTAAAGCGATACAATAGTTAGGTAAATTAAAATGGAACATTAAAAGGTCATATGATTTGCAGATAAAATAATCATAGTTAAGGAGGGTAACAGATGGAAAGTTATGATTTTGTAATTGTTGGCGGGGGGCACAACGGGTTATCCACTGCTGCCTACTTGGCTAAGTCGGGATACTCGGTAGCGGTGGCTGAGGCGCGAGTTGAGGCCGGAGGATGTATGGACTTTTCCGAGGTTAGGGCGGGCTGTGTCATTCAGCCGCATGCTGCTGTAAGTTACGCTAATGCATCGCCTGGCATGGACCACCTGGATCTCTGGAGGTACGGGCTTCGTTTTGCGCCCTATAAGGGGCCGTTTATAGTGGTTAACTCAAATGACGAGGCTATTATCGGCGTAAATCCCCAGGACCCGGCGATGAACCGCAGGGCTATGGAAACTATGAAAAAGTTCTCGCCCAATGATGTTCCTTTTTGGGAGGCCATGGTAGATGTATTGTTTCCTCACATGAAAGAATTCCTGCGGTCAATCTATTGGACTCCTCCTTGGCCGCGTGACCTTGAGTACAAGCCGGAGGATCTCCCCTGGTTTCAGGAACTCAATAAGATCATGCCAAGCATGTTCGGGCGCGAGTGGCTTGAGTCTAGTCTTCTTGAAATTATAGATGAGTTATTGGAAAACGACAACATGAAGAGCTTCATGCTCATGCAAACCTACTACCAGGGAGTAGCGCCGCACTGGCGGGGGCAGGCGATCCCATCCCTTGGGACAAACCTGCTGTTACAGTACTCTGGTGGCATGTTTGTCGGCGGGATGCATATGTATGCTCATGCAATCGCCCGTTGCGCCATGCAGCACGGCGCCCGGATCTTCACCAATTCACCTGTGGAAGAGATTATAGTGCGAAATAACAGAGCGGTTGGGGTGCGCCTTTATGGTGATTCACAATACAAGGAAAAGCTCCTCATGGCCAACAAGGCGGTGATCAGCGCTGTGGATGTTCAGCAGACCTTTCTCAGGCTGATGGGCCCTGATCATCTTGACAGATCATTCCTACAGAGGATAGCAGACCTGGACCTTAGGTCCGGCGCCATCTTCTACTCGCATTACATCGCCACAGATTACCCCCGGCTTAAGGGGCAAGCCGGCAAGCTGCAGGCTGAGATAGGGCGACCTGCTGCCTACCTGTATCCCATGGATGGTACGCAACCTTATTGGGACTATATCCGGGATGTGGAGGGGCTTAGAATCAATGGGAAATTTGGCCCCAAAGCGATGGGGGGCGGCTATGTCGATTTAGGCATGGACCCCACAATGTGTCCTGAGGGCTGGGCGATTTGCACTGGTTTTCAGACCAATACCCCGCCTCCTGAATATCACGCCGGCGGACCGGATGCCGTCTCCTTTGAGAAGAAACTGGAGTATAACAACATGATTAAAAAGATGGTGTGCCAGATGGCGCCTAACATGAGAGATAACATCGTGTATTTCGATAGCAATACTGCACTCGAAGATGAGTTCCGCAATGCCGGACTTGGCGGCGCTGCATGGTGCGGACCTGCTGAGACTGCAGACCAGTGGTGGAGCAACCGGCCCCTGCCGGAGTTGTCGCGATGCCGTGCGCCGGTAGAAGGTCTCTATCTTGCTCATCAGTCACAATACCCCGGTGGCCTCTGCCTGATGGCGGTGGCATACAACCTGATGCACATCCTGATCGATGACGGACTTGTGGAGCCCAAATCCTGGTGGTATCCATCGCCCTGGCACGTCAAGGACGGCGAAAAGAAAATACCCCGAATCGGCTGAACTATAAAAAATAAAAGGAGGTAAAAAATGTCAAGCGCTATAGATAAACTAGTTCCCTTCAAACGCAATGCTGTGGGGGCGATCCCCGAGTTTCCGAGGGAATCTGAATTCGATGTTGTAGTGATTGGCGGGGGACCCAATGGGCTCATCGCCGGCGCGTATCTGGCTCGTGCAGGCTTGAGTGTGATTGTGCTTGAGAAGCGCACGGAAGTCGGCGGGGGGCTGGCAACTGAAGAGGTTCTCTTCCCGTGCTATTATACCCATACCCATGCCATCTACCACATGATGACGGATTACATGCCTGTTTTACAGGACTTCGATTTCTCAAAACATGGGGTGACTTTTTATACTCCCAACTTCCAGACCGGTATGGTCTACGAAGACGGGACATCCTTTGTCCTGTGCAGAAACATCGACGATACCGCCGATTCCATTCGCAGGTTCTCCCATAAAGACGCCGATGCCTTCCAGAAGATAATGCGGACATGGCAGCCTATGTTCGATGAAATCCTTGGGCCTGCAACCTACTATCCGCCCATGCTTGCTCTGG
>DYJH01000006.1:0-43232 GCA_020723255.1 Desulfonema limicola
GGGCAGCCGTTTTCATCAACTTTAACGCCTTTTGGGGTATCGGGGCATTTATCAATATTATCAGGCACGCCATCACCATCTGTATCGATGACTTCTTCAACTTTTGCCTCTTCTTTGGGAGTTTCAATCTCTGTCTTGGGCATTACCTTTTCTTCTATTTTGGGCTTTTCTTTTTCTCCACCGAATAAAAAGGATAAACCTACTGTGCATAATAAATTGTTATAGGATTGGTCCTTTTCAAGAGATCCATAAGGAAGAACATGTCTTACGTCTCCGCGTAATGCAATATCGTCTGTAATAAAGTATTTTAATCCGGCTCCGTAATTAAATAAAAAATCGTTTTCTGCGCTTCCTTTGTCCGGATTTAATGTAATTCCTCCAACACCCGCTGCAAGATATGGAACCAATTTGCCAAAATTTGTTATACTATATACAGCATCCAGTTTATAAAGCAAACCATCCACATCTCCACCAATAGTATCATCGCGTTTGGAATCTATATAATTAAATAATCCCTCAACACCCCAGTTTTTATTAATGCTGTAACCAAGATTGATGCCGGCTGTAATTCCATTATCTAATTTCTGGTTTCCCTCAAAAAAGTACCAGCCGATATTTGGTGTTACCGTAATTGCTCCTGCCCTGTCTTCGGCCTGACTTATTGTCATAAATAGTGTTAATAATACGAAAATTGAGATTACTAATGTTAATAAAGTTTTTTTCATTAAATCCTCCTTTTTTTGGTATATTAAAATAATATATAATATTTAATTATGAAGCTAAAAATATAAAATAACTTACTATAATATAACAGCTTTAATTCTATAACATAGAGTTTATAGTATATTGCTTATTTTATTAATGCAAGTACAATATCAATGAATTTGTAAAAAGTTGCCTAAAGCATTACGACTCTTTAGCTGTAAGCGCTTCATTTATAGATTTTGCAATTTCAAAGGTTATGCCCGGCATAGCGCTTAGTTCTTCCGGTGTAGCTGTCTTTATTTTTTTAATGCTTCCGAAATGTTTTAAAAGCATTTCTTTTTTCTTTTTGCCGATTCCTTTTATATCATCAAGAGCAGAATGAATAGATTGCTTGCGGATTTGCTTTCTGTGAAATGATATTGCGAAACGATGAGCTTCATCCCTTATTCTCTGCAGAAACAAAAGAAGATCTCTATCTTTTCCAAAGTTTACAGGATTGGATCTTCCATGCTGATATATTTTGTCTTCCGTTTCGCCCTTGCTTTCATCTTTCTTTGCAATTCCGATAAGATCGATTTTACCTGTCAAATCCAATTTGCTTAATATATTATACACAATATTAACATGCCCTTTTCCGCCATCAATTATAAGCAAATCAGGGTAAGTAATATCTTTGTTCATCCTGAATCGTCTTGTAAGAGCTTCATCCATGTATGCGTAGTCATTATGTTCCGTAACTTTTTTTATAGAATATTTTCTGTATGATGACTTTGCCGGTTTGGCGTTTTCAAAAACAACCATAGCTGATACAGGATTTTTCCCTGAAATACTTGAGTTGTCGAAGCAATCTATTCTTATAGGCATTCTGTTCATCCCTAGCCGTTTTTGAAGACGGGCAAGAAGATCGCCTGATGATGTTATTGAATATATTATTTCATTAAGTTCGTTTTCCGCATTATGGATTGCCATTTTTACAAGTTCAAAACGTTCTCCCTTTTTCGGCTTAAGAATTATGACTTTTTCTCCCTTCAGTTCTGTTAACCATTCTTCTATTAAGTATGCATCTTCCATTTTTGTTGAAACTATTACTTCGTCAGGGATGATATTTGCTTTTTCATAATATTGCCTTATAAACTCTCCCAGCATTTCAGGGTCGGAAGAGATAGTTGATTTAAAGTCAAAGTGCCTGGTTCCGTGAAGGTAGCCGCTGCGAACAGCAAGATGTGTTATTACCGAATACTCATTATTTCTGATTACGGCAAATACATCCCTGTCCATAAAATCAGTTGTGACTGCCACCTGTTTTTCAAGGGTTTGCTGAATGGAAAACAGTTTATCCCGGTAAGCTGCAGCAAGTTCATAATTTAGTTCCTGAGAAGCTTTTTGCATTTTATTTTTTATTTCTTTAACAAGAGCAGGAGTTTTTCCTTTTAAAAAAAGAATAACTTCCTTCACAGCTTCCTGATACATTGATTGATCTATTTCATTGCAGCATGGACCGAAGCACATTCCAATCTGATAATTCAAGCATGGACGAGTTCTTTTTCTAAAAGCGCTTGTTGAGCATTTTCTGAGTTTAAAAGTCTTATTTATGAGCTTTAACGTCTGGCGAACCGCACCTGCTGAAGAAAATGGCCCGAAATACATCGCATCGTCGTTTCCGGGCTTTCTTATTACCGTAAGTTTGGGATATTTGCTTTTAATATCAAGCTTGAGCGATGGATAGCGTTTATCATCTTTTAAAATTACATTATACTTGGGTTTATATTTTTTAATAAGGTTTGATTCAAGGATCAGCGCTTCTTTTTCTGTTCCTGTAATTATTGTTTCAAATGAAGCTATTTTTTTAATTAAAACGCTTGTCTTCAAATCCATCTGCAGATGCCGGCTTGAATCGGAAGAAATAAAATATGAAGACAGCCTCTTTTTCAGATTTAATGCCTTTCCTACATAAATTACTTCTCCGCGATCGTCTTTCATCAGATAGACGCCAGTGTTTGTAATAACGCCTGATAATTTTTCTGTTAATGCATCCGGCATGTGAACCTTAAATATCCTTCAGAATTCAAAAACCATTTTTTTCTTTATGGCTATGATGCTATCCCTCAATTCGGCAGCCTTTTCAAATTCAAGTTCCTGGGCTGCTTTTTTCATTTCTTTTTCAAGAGTTGATATAATTTCATCTACATTATCTATAGATTCGTACTTTGCAATTGCTTCTGATATTTTGTATGCAGCGATTACATCTGATTCAGAAGAATATTCAAACAATGGCATAATGGCTTTTTCAATGCTCGCAGGGGTTATGCCATGTTTTTTATTAAATGACTTTTGGATTTTTCTGCGCCTGTTTGTCTCGTTTATAGCATGCCGCATTGAATTTGTTACGACATCGCTGTACATTATTATACTGCCGTTTATATTCCTTGCCGCCCGCCCGCAAGTTTGTATGAGCGATCTTGCCGAACGGAGAAAACCTTCTTTGTCGGCATCCAGCACAGCAACAAGTGAAACTTCGGGGATATCCAGCCCTTCTCTTAATAAATTTATACCGACAAGCACATCGAATATTCCCTTTCTGAGATCTCGGATAATTTCCATTCTTTCAAGTGTTCCTATGTCCGAATGAAGATATCTCACTTTTATGCCCAAATCCGAATAATATTCGGTCAAATCTTCAGCCATGCGTTTTGTCAGAGTAGTTATCAGCACTCTTTCATTCTTACTTGTCCGTGCGAGAATCTCTTCGAAAAGATCGTCCACCTGGTTTTTGGCGCTTTTCACATGAATAGGAGGATCTAAAAGCCCTGTTGGTCTTGCAATAAGCTCTGCAATTGAGTCTTTCCCCTTTTCAAGCTCAAAATCCGCCGGGGTGGCTGATACATATATGACCTGAGATATTCTTGATTCAAATTCATCAAATCTGAGAGGCCGGTTATCAAGAGCAGAGGGAAGCCTGAACCCGTAATCAACAAGGGTTTCTTTTCTCGATCTGTCGCCTTTATACATTCCGTTAAGTTGCGGAACGCTTATATGGCTTTCATCTATGAATAGTAAGTAATCTTTCGGAAAATAATCCAGAAGGGTAGGGGGGGCTTCTCCGGGAGATCTTCCGGTTAAATGCCTTGAGTAGTTTTCTATTCCGTTGCAGTATCCGATTTCCTGCATCATTTCGACATCAAAATGAGTTCTTTCTTCTATTCTTTGCGCTTCAATATATTTTTTTTCATTTCTGAAAAACTCTATTCTTTCTTTGAGTTCAAGCAATATGCTCTCAATAGCTCTTTGAAGAGTTATTTTCTGGGTAACATAGTGGCTGGCTGGAAATATGGTTATGCTGCTCAGGCTTTTTGTGATCGTTCCTTTCAGCGGGTCAATTTCCGAAATATCTTCAACCTCATCGCCGAAAAAATTTATCCTGATTGCTTTATTTTCTTCGTAAGCAGGAAATATTTCCACTCTGTCGCCTCTGACCCTGAAGCTTCCTCTGAAAAAGTCTATGTCATTTCTTTCATATTGCATTTCTATCAGATTTTTTAAAAATTTGTCCCTGTCGAGTTCCATGTTTTTTTCAGTATAAACTCTCATGGAAAGATAATCTTCAGGAGCGCCGAGCCCGAATATGCATGATACACTCGCAACGATTATCACATCTCTTCTGGAAAGAACCGAACGTGTGGCGGAATGCCTTAATTTATCTATCATATCATTGATGGATGAGTCTTTCTGGATATAGGTATCGCTTGAAGGGATATAGGCTTCAGGCTGGTAGTAGTCATAATAGCTCACAAAATATTCCACAGCATTTTCCGGAAACAATAATTTAAACTCACTGTATAATTGAGCAGCCAGAGTTTTATTCGGCGCAATCACAAGAGTGGGTTTGCCGGTGTTTGCAATAACATTTGCCATCGTAAATGTTTTTCCGGAGCCTGTTACCCCAAGAAGCACCTGATGTTTTTTACCGGATTCTATGCCTGAGCTTAACAGTTTTATTGCATCGGGCTGGCCGCCCTTTGGAGTGTAATCTGATATTAATTTAAAGTCATTCATCAACAATAAAATTTGATATTTGATGTTTGAAATTTGAAATCTTTAGGTATTGAACTTCCATATGCTTCCTTCCGGCCTGTCTTCAATTATAATATCCATGCCGGCAAGCCTGACTCTTATCTGGTCAGCCTTTTTCCAGTCTTTCGCTTTTCTTGCTTCAAACCGTTCTTTTACCATGGCATCGATTAAAGACGAATCAATTCCCTTTTTTCCAATAAATTTGGTTTTTTTCTTGTTAAAATATGTTTCAGATGTTTCGGAAAGAATGCCTACGACATTTCCAATTTTGCGTATGTCCGCATAAATTGAATTAATAGGGGAATGCACTCGCTGCTGCGGATCATCAAGCAACCGGTTAATATGGCGAATAGCGTCAAACAGATATCCGATGCCTTTTGCAGTGTTAAAATCATCATCCATAGCCTCGCAAAACATTTTCCAGTAATTTTCCGGATAATCTGTGATGTCATTGATTAGATTGTCTGCAATTTCTTCTATACGTTTTATTGTCGAGTAAATTTTATCAAGTGCGGATTCGGATTCATCCATTGCCTTGTCCGTAAAATCTATCGGGCTTCTGTAATGATTGGACAGTAGAAAGAGACGAACTGAATCAGGATGATATGATTTAAGAATATCTTTAATCAGAAGAAAATTTCCAAGAGATTTCGACATTTTTTCATGGTTTATATTTACAAAACCATTGTGAACCCAGTATTTCGCAAACGGTTTTTCAAAAGCGCCTTCCGACTGGGCGATTTCATTTTCGTGATGAGGGAAAATAAGATCCTTTCCTCCTCCATGAATATCAAAGGTTTCCCCAAGATAGGCGCTGCTCATTGCCGAGCATTCAATATGCCAGCCGGGCCTCCCTTTACCCCACGGGCTGTCCCAGCACGGTTCGCCCGGCTTTTGAGATTTCCACAGAGCGAAATCAAAGGGATTTTTCTTTCTTTCATCTATATCCACTCTGGCTCCTGCCTCCATATCTTCAAGCTTACGCCCTGAAAGTTTTCCGTAATTTTTAAATTTATCAATAGAATAGAATATATCCCCGTTTATCCTGTATGCTATTTCTTTCTCCAGCAATATTTCAATTAATGCTATTATCTTATCGATATGTTCGGTCGCTTTAGGCTCTATTGTAGCTCTTTCAATATTTAAGGCGTCCAAGTCTTCGTAAAATTCCCTGATGTATTTTTCCGCAACTTGATAAGAATCTATGCCAAGTTCTTCTGCCCGTTTTATTATCTTGTCATCCACATCGGTGAAATTTCTTACATAAGTCACATCATAGCCGGTTGCCCTGAAGTATTTTAAAATTACATCAAAAACTATAACTGATCTTGCATGTCCGATGTGGCTAGAATCGTATACGGTCGGGCCGCATACATACATTGCTACCTTGCCGGGGTTAACAGGTATAAAGGGGACTTTCTTACTTTCCATTGTATTATAAATACGAAGGGACATTTTTGACTCCTGCTGTTATTTTATATGGATCAGCTACAATCAGTTAATCAACACAATACACATAGCCGCAATAGCTTCTCCCTTTCCAATGACTCCAAGTCCTTCGGCAGTTGTTGCTTTGACATTGACAAGCTCTTTATCAATACCGGCAGTATGAGCTATATTGGCTTCCATTTCGGCTTTATAAGGAGACAGTCTTGGATTTTCAGCAAAAACCGTTAAATCAATATTGCCTATTCCATATCCTTTATTTTTCAACATTGCACAGATTTTTGCAAGAATTTCCATACTGCATATGTCCTTATATCCGGGATCGGAATCAGGGAAATGCATTCCGATATCTCCAAGACCGGCAGCTCCTAAAATAGCATCGCAAACTGCATGAACAACGACATCGGCATCCGAATGACCAAGCAGCCCTTTTTCAAACTGAATTGGTTTTCCGCCGAGAACAAGCTTTCGGTTATGAACCAGTTTATGAATATCATATCCAATGCCAATGCGCATTTAAAGCACTTCCTTTTTTAGTGTGAACCGGTCTTTTCGGGTTTGGGATCGGATTCGGAAGGGCAGCCGTTAATATTAACTTTGACTCTTTCAGGAGTGTCGGGGCATTTGTCAAGGTAATCATAAATGCCATCGCCGTCACTATCTTTATTTGGCGTTTGTTTTGATTTGCCGAACAAAAAAGATAAACCCAAAGAGCATAACATATCTTTGTGAATATCGTCAAAAGAAACAATTCGTCTTACATCTCCCCGTAATGCAATATCATCTTTTATGAAATATTTAAACCCGAGTCCATAATTCAATAAATAATCTGTGGATATATCCCCTTTATCGGGAATTGTTGTAATTCCTCCGATTCCTGCTGCGATGAAGGGAAGAAGTTTCCCGTATTGCAATATGTTATACAGCGCATCTAAGTTATAACGGTAGGCATCCGAATTTTTATCAATATTATAACGCATGGACTCTATCTGTTTAAATGAACCTTCTACAGTCCAGGATTTATTAAGGTCATATGAAATATCATCCTTGTCGCCTGCCATGATCGCTTTTATTAAACCGACAAATAAAAATAAGATGGATATAGTTAGTATTAAAGCTGCTCTTTTCATTCTGCAATTTATATCGCTTTGAAGTTATTAATGCAAATAGAATATTGACGGGCTCATATGATGTGAGGCCTATTTCCAGGCCGAGCGGGGGTGATCCTCGATCTGGAAATAGGTGTGGGAGAAATTGATTTAATGCTTATCCAATAACCTTTTGTTCTTTATTGATATGCTACAAAACAAGAGTTATTTTTTTCAGGAATTAATTCGGCAGCTTTATCTCCTGTAATCCAGCACGAAGCTGGACGAACATTCAACGCAGGAAGATTTTTACGAAAAACTTCCAGTCCAAAATTATCGAGCTGTTGTAAACAAGTTGTATGGACGAATAGCTTATCTTTATAAGTTAGCCCATTTATAGTATTTATTAATTCGTATGCTGAATTTCCATCGAAGTCACCATATAATTTCAGGTGAACATTTTCGCTGTTTCTAAAAATCTGGATTTTAAAATTCGCTGCCATTTTATATACTCCATTCATAAGTATGCTTAGCTTATTCAAGCGAATCCGGCTCCTTTTTCATATAATACCCAATTCTGCCTGCCCTGCCGCTGGTAGTGACAATCGCTTAATGGAGCGATAAGATGTATCCGCCAGTCATTTTTCGGGTCAGCTTCAGCCAATTCTTCTGCCCGAGCCACAGTCATGCAAAGGCAATTGCCTGACGCCGTCATTTCATCATGTATATATATAAACTCATTGTTTTTGGCTAAATATGCACGACCGAACCCGACTTTGATCTCTTCTTCCATGGGCAGGACTGCATGGTGGTAACTGCTGAAAAAATACAGTTCGTTTCTTTCCTCAATGATTGGAAGGGGTTCATATCCCAAATCTGAATATAACACAGACTGAGTGCTGTCATATGTTAATGCAAGATTGGCTGCGCTTATATTCATATACATTTTCCTGGAAAAGGTTAATTTTGGGTTTACAAAAACTAATACCAGAACATTTCGCTTTCTTGCGGTTCCATCATATTTCCATATTTACCGATAAATCTTATTTCTTGGAAAGAATCGGTAAAAAGATGTTCATCCTTAAAAATATTCAGAGCTAAAGGATGTATTAAAAAAAGATTGCTGGTATTTATAAAGACATTTTGAACTTTGTTGCAGTTATCTTTTAATACATCAATCAGCTCTGCAGCCGAAATACCATCAAATTCACCTATCAGATCAATGTGAAGATCAGATTTCTTTTGCCGGATAATAATTTTGAAATTTGATGCCATGTGTTTAACCTGTTTTAATGACTGTATAGCGTTTGCCATAAATTTGTTTCTTTTATCGCCTTTTTTGATTACAGACTCTGATATGACAGTGAAAAAGTTTCCAGTTCAGAATAATTGTTGGAACATGAAATTATATCAATCAAAACAGTCTGTAACTCATTAATTATTTTACAATTATCCGAACAACTGGGTAGTTTTTTCTTTAATCTGCAATCTCTGCATGGACTTTTGCTTAAATACCCGACGTTGCACTCGAGCTTTTTTAAATTTGAGAGGGTCAATCTGTTGCGCATGATTTACTCCTTTCCGGTTTAAATTCCTGTTCAGCAGCAAAATAATTAGCAGATCTTCTTAGGTAGTTTTTTTGTTTGCGAAAATTTAAATGCTTCTCAAAAATATTTAAAAGCTGAGAGCAATAAGAGTATATTTATTACCCAACTTTCACTTCAATAAGTTTAGGTTTTGTTTCTTTGGTTTTTTGAATGTTAATATTAAGCATCCCTTCTTTAAATGAAGCTTTAATATTTGATTCATCGACATTATCGGGTAAAGTAAAGCTGCGGATAAAGCTTCCGTAGTACCTCTCGATTCTATGGTATTTTTTACCTTTTTCTTCTTTTTCCTTTTTTCTTTCTCCCTTTATTGTCAAAACTCCGTTATCTACGGTAACAGTAACATCATCCTTATTGACCTCGGGAATTTCAGCCTTGATAGTAAACTCCTTCTCGGTCTCGGCGATATCTACCCGCGGAGCCCACTCTCCTGTGGCGATGAGCTCCTGGCCTCCGCTGCGTTGATGGCCCAATGCTTTTGTATAGCGTTCGAACATGTCCTCGATTTCTCTCCAGGGATTCCATTTCGTTAGTTCCATAATTAACCTCCATTGTTGATGTAATTAATATATAGTAGTGTCACGTCAACCATGAATTGTACCAAGCTGTCATTTCGACCAACGGGAGAAATCTTTATAAATCTCTTATAAGCAAGATCTCTCCTTTTAGTCGAGATGACAATTGAGACATGACACGATAGTAGTGACGTTTATGATCTGTTCATTAATTTACTTTAATTATCGGTTTTGTAAATAGGGGGAAAGGCTCATTTTGCTTAGGGGAATTTCCCGTTTTCAGTAAATTATGGGGGTGGTAGCGGGTTTTTTGCTCAACAAGGATTCAGAAGCCGCAAAATCACATACTGATGTCTAACCGTCAGAATTATTATTATATCATATTGATATAAGGCCATAGTAGATTTTTGCGCATGGTCTGTGAACAAAGGGGGGGAAGAAATATTTCTGGTTTCATACGGACTGCCTCTTTTTGACTGCCATAGAAATCTTTCGGGATACCTTTTACGGCTATAAGTTGACAGTTGACAGTTTGCGGACGGGTTCTTTCCTCTTCAGCCCTTCCAGAGATCCACATCAATAAGGCCAAGTTTTGCTGCATAACGCACCAGCTCTATAGTGCTGTGAAGATCAAGTTTGCTCATTATGCTGGCCCGGTGGTTCTCTACGGTTTTTGGGCTAATAAAAAGTTTTTCGCCTATGGTCTTTGGGTTCATCCCTTCAGCCAGCAGCCGTAGGATCTCCTGTTCCCTGGGAGTCAGTGCTCCATAAACAAGGTCTTTTTGTTTTGTATTTTTTACGGGCGTGTCCATTAAACGGTTAACCACTTCATGGGAAAGAGAACTGTCCAGAAAATATTCGCCTTTAGAGATTATATCAAGGCCTTTGATGAGTCCGCTGGCAGCAGATTCCTTTACCACATATCCTAAAGCGCCTGCCTGAAAAGCTTCGGCGATATAATCGATTTTGGAATGCATGCTTAGAATCAGGATGAGTATTTCAGGAAGACAAGCGGTTAGTTCGCGTGTAACATCTATACCGTTTATATCCGGCAGGGATATATCCATCACAATAATATCGGGTTTTATTTTTTTTGCTTTTTGGATTGCATCCTTGCCTGTTCCGGCTTCATCAACTACTTCATAACCGGATTGTTTGTCAAGAATAGCTTTGATTCCCTGACGGAAAAGGGGATGGTCGTCAACTATCAAGACTGTTTTTTTCGATGCCACAATTGTTCTCCTTGAGAGGAATCTCTATAATAATTTTTGTTCCTTTTCCCGGGGCAGACATTACATTTATTTTGCCTTCGAGAAGGCCGACTCTTTCTTCCATGCTGCGAAGCCCTATTCTTTTTTCATTTGTTAATCCGGCCAGACGTTTTTCTACATCAAACCCTTTGCCGTTATCTTCTATCCGAAGAATAATATTCGGATAAGAAGCTACAAGCTTGATATCGGCATTGCCTGCATCGGCATGTTTTCTGATATTGTTTAACCCCTCCTGAACCAAGCGGTAAAGATTTATTTCGATTTCAGGACTAAGTTTAATCACATTCAGGCCGGCATCATTATAATCTATTTTTATTTGTGTTTTTTTTGAAAAATCAATACAATACTGATAGATAGTCTGTCCGATTCCGAATTCATCAAGACCTGGAGGACGTAAATCGTATGACATGTCCCTTACAGCATTTATTATTCCCTGAAGTATTTTAGATTGTTCAACAAGTCTTTTTTTAATGTCTTCAGTAGGTTGGCCATTATTGTCAAGAAGTGTTTCGTTTCCTATTTTCAGCATGGAAAGATCCTGGGCTATTTTATCGTGGAGTTCACGGGAAAGCATCTGTCTTTCTGCTTCCTGAGCCTGAAGCAGTTGCTGTGAAAGCCTGCGGATATTTTCTCGATCCTTTTTACGCCCGGTGATATCCTGAACAAGAACTAAATAACCTGATGAATGATGATCATCTTTTGAACCTAAAATCCTGATGAACAGATCAATATCAACAGAGCCTGATTTGGTTGTATAATAAATACCTGTTTTTTTAATCAATTCAAAATTATAACTTAATTCGGTCTGTATGGTTTCACCATTTAACAATGTGCTCTTTATTGCTTCTGTCATATTTGGATCATCAAAAATGCCAATATTTTTTATCTTTTCCAGGTCAGATATTCCGAATATATTAATAAAAACCTTGTTGAGATTAATAGGGCGTCCTTTGGAATCGTAAAGTCCTATGCCTATGGGTGAATTTTCAAAAACAATTCGGAATCGTTCTTCGCTTTTCCTTAAAGACACTTCAAGATTGCGCTCACGGGCAACCTTTTCAATAACCCGTGGAAGAAGACTAAAAAAATCATCAGACTTAACCAGATAATCCCACACTCCAAGTTTCATGGCCCGCACGGCAACCATTTCATTTCCATGGCCGGTGATCATGATGACAGGAATTATATTTCCTTCATTGTTCAGAATTTCCTGAAGCTCAATGCCGGTCATGTCAGGCAGTTGATAGTCGGTAATTATAATATCAAACTTTTTTTCATAGAATATTTCAAGAAATTCACCGGCGGACTTGAAATTATGCAGAGAACTTTGAGGAATTTTTTTGGAAAGAGCACGCTCAATGAGGACATAATGCTCGTCTTCATCTTCAATGATGGCGACTTCTAGTGATTTAGAAATATTATCCATTTTAACTTCCTTGTTCCCATACCGTCATGCCTGCCCCGTATCGGGTAAGGGGCAGGCCCGATCCGGCATCCATAAGAAATTGAATTTGCTGGATACCGGTTTTCGCCGGTATGACGAAAAGCGGTGTTTTCCGACTCCTTACAAGTCCGTTATAACTGTTTTTTTTCGTCAATCTTCCAGTACAGGCGGCTCGTTGATAAGCAGCCAGTAAGAATTCAACTGAATGATTTTTTCTTCAAACTCTCTGAATCCAACGGGTTTTGTAAGGTAACTGTTCGCATAGTGTTTGTAGGAATTGTCTATATCTTCTTCCCGGCCGGAGGTTGTGAGCATGATTACAGGTATTTTTTTCAGTTTGGGATCTTCCTTGATTTGTTTTAATACATCAATCCCATCTATGCCCGGAAGTTTGATATCAAGCAATATAAGGCCGACTGTTGGATTTTTTAGTTTATCAGCGAACTTGCCGCGGTTATAAAGATAGTCCAGCGCTTCTTCACCATCGCCTGTAACTATTATGCGGTTAGCATTGCCGGCTCTGCGGATTGCACGTTTGGTTAATTCGACATGAGCTTTTTCATCTTCTACAAGAAGTATGCTCAATGGTTCGTATATCATTATTAATTACCTCTATTCAATGTAAAGAAAAATGTGCTTCCCTTCCCGGGTTCTGATGATACCCAGACCTGTCCGTTATGGTGTTCGATAATCCTTGCAACTATCGCAAGTCCTATGCCTGTGCCTTCTCCTGTTTTCTTCGCATCAGGCAGTCTTTGAAATACCTGAAAAATAATTTTTTGATATCTATGCTGGATGCCTATGCCGTTGTCTTTAACATAAAAGACATCCTGTGTTCCATCTTTTTTGCACCCGATCTCAATTTGAGGTGATAAATTATCTTTTCCTATATATTTTATCGCATTTGATACAAGGTTTTCAATAACCTGGATCAGCCGCTTCTTTTCACAGTAAACAAGCGGAAGAGCTTCCCGGATATTTATAGAAATATCTTTAGCTTCAATTTGAGGTTTCAGCATAAGCATAGCCGATTCGACAATTTCTTCAAATGAAACTTGTATCTTCTTTTCATTTATCCGGCCTATTCGTGATAATTCAATGAGATCATTTATTAGAAGCCCCATTTTTTTAGTAGCTTCGCTTATATATTGAAAATAGCTTTGAGCGCTTTTCGGAAGATCGTGTTCAAAATCTTCACGCAATGCTCCGATAAAACCGTCAATTGTTACAATTGGCGTTTTCAGATCATGTGATATAGAATAAAGAAAAGACTCCATCTCGGTATTTTTTGCGGCCAGTTTTTCCATCATATCTTTAAGCTGTTTTTCATTTTCACGAAGACTTGCTTCCGTTTGTTTACGTTTTTCAATTTCTGCAAAAGCATTGTTTCTTGCATCACGGTACATTCCCATGCGGTGAAGAAGAAGATAAAAAACAGCAGAAAGAACAAAGGATATTGTAATTGCAAAAAAAAGAAAAGAGTAATTCGAAATGTCTTTGGATTCTGATTCTGTTATCCTGGGTTCAATATACATCTGCCAGGTTTTTCCCGGAAAGCTGACATTCCGAAGAACGCGGAATTTGTTCTGCCCGGATAACTCTTTGTGTTTATGACCTTTTTCGTTCATATATATCAGATGTCCGTTTTCGTATAACTGGATGCAATAATTTTTTACGGTATTTTTTCCAAGACAGATGTCCATGACTTGCTTAACCTGGAATATGCCGTTAAGATAGCCCTGTATTTTGCCGTTATAAACCAGAGGCCAGAAGGCGCTGAGACAAATCTCTCCCTGCAGCGCTTCATATGATGGTGAGATCATTAATTTAAGAGTTTGCCGGGCCTGTTCGAAAGTGCTGGTTATCAAGGAATTCATCTGATTAATATTTTTATCTATCAGTTCTGGGTTATTTTCTTTCTGAAAAATCCATTGAAATGTGCCACCGGGATCGATCCAGTTGATGCCGTGAATACCGGCATAGTGCCCATAAACAACTCCGGCAAACTTGAAAAAGCGCTCTTTACTGAAATCAGGAGGCGTTCTGTCCACCCATCTCTGGGCAAGCAAATCAAGAGAAGCTATTCTGGCATCCATCACACCTTCTATTCGGATTTGTATCTGTTCTGCCGAAGCTTCCGTTTGATGCATAATTAAATTACGGTTGTATGTGTTCTGTGTTTGCCACAGGAAAAGACTTATAGCGCAGCAAAAAAGAAACACAGCAACGGATAAAGATTTTTTGTAATTGAGAATTTTCAATATATTAAGTCCTGATTTACCGGAAAAATATGCGCAAATTATTTTTTCGATACAGTATATATTAATAAATATGGTACGATTAATATTTATATATTTAGAAGCGTTGCGCCGTGAATTATTCTTAAAATAAAAACTGAATTTTCTTCAATGCGGTAAATTGTGCGATATTTTTTGTATATTAGATGCCGGTAGTCTGTGCTAAAAAATTCATTTTCTGGCATTAAAGGGTGACGGTCAGGAAAAATTTCAAGCGAATAAACTTTTTTCTCAAGCTCAAGAGTAAAATTTACAGCATTATTCACGTTATCATCTTCAATGTAATAAAGTATCTGTTCCAGGTCATTTTGTGCTTGTTGAGATAAATTAACCTGATATTTTTTTGTCACGTTTAAATTCCTTGAAGAAAGATCTCACTTCTTTATATTTGTTATTCTTTATGTCTTCCTCTGCTGTGATTAGAAGTTTAAGCAAATTAAATGCATTTGCAATCTTTTCATATTCCTTTGCTGCCAAAAGCACAGCTTCAGCTTTACCATTCACGGTTAGAATAACCGGACGTTTGGTTTTGTGGATTTGTTCAAGGACTGAACTGGTATTTCTCTTTAAATCTGTGATTGAACGAATATCCTCGGTTATGCTTAATGCCATTTTATCACCTCATAAATATTTTATAAGCATTTTATATGATGCTTTTTATATGTAATATTTATTGATGAAAATCAAGATTATTTTATTTACTTAAGCTAACAAGCGAGTTATATCAGATAATCGAATAAAATAAATATTGTTTTAACTTAAAACCTGATGTATTAATCCCTACTCAAAAATTCATTATTATAAGGCCAATTATTTTTCGAAAGGGAAAAGGCATGAATACAGAAGAGTGGAATCCGGGAAAGCTTTTAGGCATATCAGGTGGTTACTGGGCTGCCTGTGCGCTTCATGCCGGGGTAAAGTTGGATATTTTTACTGTTTTAAGCGAACAAACGTTTAGCGGTCAAAAAATTGCTGAAAAATTGGGTAGTGATGCAAGAGCAGTAATTATGCTTCTTAATGCTCTTTCCGCCATGAATCTATTGATTAAAAAAAACACGAGCTATTCCAATTCAGAATTTAGCAATTCTTTTCTTTCTAAAAAATCCCCAAAGTACCTCGGATACATTATCATGCATCACCATCATCTTATGGCATCCTGGAATGAGCTGGCTAAGGGTGTTAAAACCGGTAAAGCCGTTCGCAGCAGAGCTTCTTACGGCAATTCCGAAGTGCGTGAAAATTTTCTTATGGGGATGTTTAATCTTGCATCAAACATAGCTCCGCAAATCGTTGGAAAAATCGATCTTTCCGGGAAAAAGCACCTTTTGGATCTGGGCGGCGGTCCTGGTACATATGCTATTCATTTTTGTTTAGCCAATCCGTTGCTTAAGGCTACCATATACGATCAAAAACCGACCAGACCTTTTGCCGAGCGAACAGTTGCTAAATTTGGCCTTTCAGACAGGATTGACTTTCAAGCCGGCGATTATGTGAAAAAAGATATTTCAGGAGCTTATGATGTTGCATGGCTGTCACACATTCTGCATGCTGAAGGCCCTGAAGATACTCAAAAGATTATACAAAAAGCTGTTTCTGTTCTTAAGCCGAAAGGCATGATTCTGGTCCATGAATTTATTTTGAATAATGATATGGACGGTCCGTTATTTCCGGCTCTTTTCTCTCTTAATATGCTTCTCGGCACCGAAAAAGGCCAGTCCTATTCCGAAAAGCAGCTAAAGGATATGCTTGCTGCGGCCGGAGTAGTGAAAATCAAACGTATTCCGGTTCAGACACCCAACGATTCGGGAATTATTCAAGGTGTAGTAAAGGGGTAATATTAAAAAGATAATAAAAACAAAAAGCGAATAAATCCGGCTTTGGCATGAAAAAAAATAATAAGCTAATGATTACAGTCCATGACAGTGAACTGAAGTTTATACTTTACGGACGGAAGGAATCCAATGGCAAGCTTATCGGCTCCCTGCCGGTTAAAGATGATTATTCGCCGGAAGAATTTTCAAGCATTATTCCCGATGAAGCAAAAAAAATCAAAAATCCTTTGCTGGTAATGCCTGACTATGTTTCGGGTAATGAAACATATCCTTTTACCACAGGTAAAAAATCCATTGCATCAGCATTTATAAAACGAAAACTGCTTGAGTCATTTCCGTCTGCAACCGATGCCGCTGATTTTTATAATTATACATATTTTAAAAGCGGCCAGCAATCCGGCAGTCTTTATGCTTTTTACCTGCATGATCCTCTTGCGTTCAATTTGTACAATAATCTTAAAGATGCGGGCATGCGCCCCGAACGGATAACTGTTCCTGCCTTTATCTGGCAGCACAAAATATGCAAACTGTTTGAGGAAGCGTCTTCAGAAAATATTTGTCTCATTCACGCATTGCCGGAAGAATGCTATCTATATTTTTTTGTTAACGGAAATTATCTTTTTTCAAGAAGTATTATGCTGCCTGGATCCGAGGAAGCCGGCAGCGAAAAACTAAATATACTTGCCTTTGAAATAAGCCAGTCACTACGTCTTTTTTCACAAAAAGCGAAATCAGAAGTAAACAGGTTCTTTTTAGTATCTTCTGCAAAGATGAAAGAATCCGATCTTTCTGAAAAAATTGGAAAAAATATTATCAGGCTTGATAATGACCGGAAAGAAATTATTGAAGCAACAGAAGAAGATTTCATGCCTGCCCCTTTATCGGTATTTTCCTTATCAGATATTGATCAGAAAACGGCGCCTGCTATAAGCCACCGTCTTGTTATGACAGAAAAAGCCTGGCATTCCGTTATCCGGACCGGAATTATTACCGGCGCGCTTCTGGTTTTTCTTTTAGGCTTAGAGACTTTTTATCTGAATTATATATCGGGAGGCTATTCTTCGCCCGGGAAAGCGGCACTTTCAAACGATATGACGACAAGGCGGCAGGTTATCGGGAAATGCAATGATATCCTTGATCTAATTATTAATGAGAAGCAGCGTCCTGATCCTGCCTCCATACTTGGCGGTATAGCTGTCAGTCTCCCTAAAAGCATTGCTCCGGAGGAGTTGACATTCAATCTTGAGTCTCCATATCAGGTTGTTATAAACGGCCGGGTAAGAACGGATGATCCCAGTGGCATCAGACCTGATCTTTTGGCAATGGTAGAAAGTCTGTCGCGAAATCTTAGACTCAGCAAACCGGCAGCAATAGGGGATATCGTTTTTGATACGAAGCAGGGCGGTGATGATACCGGCTCTGCCGGTTATAAATTTCACATTATGCTGGACTTGAAATGATATGAGAAATAAATGGATAATCACAGGCGCGTTATGGATTGCAGTTGTTTTTCTGACATTTTATAATGCGTCTGAAATTAAACGTTTGAAGCAAGAATCTGAAAAAATTGAAAGCCTGCGCATGGATGAAGAATTCTGGCAGCAGAATTCGAATAATATCAGCTTTATCTTGGCTGAAGGCAAGCGGCTGTCTCTTGAAGTAGAATCTGTAGATCTGGGTTTTTTGTTAATTGACAACCGCCTTAAGACAATTTCATCTGAGTATCATCTCAATAATCTTAAGATTACAAAGCAGCAGGCAACCAATGAAGGCAGTGATATTCCTGTCGAGTTATCTTTTGATGGAAGTTATGAAGATATTTTTAAATGGCTTCAATCTGTTAAAAATGAGATGCCGTTTTTGAGAGCTAAAAGCCTAAAAATAACAATAGATCCGGTATCAAATATTGCTGTTTTAAACGGGGCATTTATTTTCAGATACAAGATTACTTCAGCGAATAGTTGAATAGAATTATATATGATACAGATCGGCACAAGAAGACGATTGATAGTGGATGGCTTTATAATAATGGCTATTATTGCTGCCGTTATAAATATTTATCTTCTTATGGATCTTATCGGATCTCCTATAGCACAAAAATCCGAAGCATTTATGGCGGCTGGTTCCAAATGGCAGCAATACAAAGATATGCAGGATCAAACATTAGAAGATCTGACAAAAAGTGCGGAGGCAATAGCAGCTATTTCTAATATGTGCAAGCCAAAGGCTGAAAAAGCCAAATCCACGGCAATTGCCCAGGATAATGCTGCTATCGAAGGTCAGAAAACAGACCGCATGCCGCATCTTACCGGAATTCTTCAGGTTTCAGGAACCGATGGAAGTTCAAGATTTATAGCTCTTATGGAAGGCAAACGGCTGCATAAAAATGAAAAGATTATGAATTTTACTATAAAAAACATAACGGCAAAGGGAGTGTATTTATCCCAAAACGGGCAGGAAAAATTTATTCCTGCTCCCGAAGTCTATTTTTCCCTTGGTGCGGAACAAGTCTCCGCCGGGGCTGAATCGAGGTGACTATGAAATATATTTCGTCACGATGTATATATTTATTATCTATATGCGTTGTTTTGTTTTTTGCAGGTTGCGCCAACATAAGGGAGGCCAGGCCTGTTAGTACGCCTGCTCTTGAAAATGTCAATCCTGCTAAAATTATAGAGAAGGAAAAGACTTCACAACTTCCGGGTCCTCCGCCTTTTTCCGAAATATACGTTCCTGTTTCTAAAGGTCTTAAAAAAGATATCAAGCTTTTTTCAATGGCTCTCGATCAGGCTAAACTTGGCGAAGCGCTGGCGACTATTGCAAATGAGGCGGATATTAATATGTCTGTTGATTCGGATATCGACATCGCAAGACCTGTTACCGTCCGGCTAAAAAATTTAACTATGGAAGAAGCGCTTGACATGATAGTTGAAAAAGGGGCCGGATATACGTGGAAGTTAAAAGACGGTGTGTTGAATATATGCCGTTTTAAGGAACATATATATCAATTTGATTATCTTGATATGGTAGGAGAAACCAACATCGATGTCGGCGGTGACATGCTGGCCTCGGGTGTTGAAGGCGCTGGAGTGAAGGGCAAATACCAGGTTAAGGCCAAGCGTGAAGGCAAAAGTTCAGATATCTGGGCAGGCATTGCCGTTGCTCTTGAAGGAATCAAGTCAGCAGATGGTGTTTTAAAAATAGATGCTAATGCAGGAATAATTTATATGCTCGATACACCTGCCAAGATTGCTGCCATGATAAGCCTGCTCGATTCATTCTCAGAAACCTTGCATCGCCAGGTTTTTATTGAAGCAAAGATACTGGAAGTTCATCTATCGGATGACAGCCGTTACGGCCTTGACTGGTCCAAAATGTCTGCCGGCTTTAGGGCAAACGGCGGCGGGGTTATTGATAGAAACCTGCCGGATATCTTTGATCTCACGGTTAACGGCAGCGGCAGACTCTTTTTATCGACCTCGTCCCAGTTGAGCGGCGTGCTCGATTTTATAAAAACCCAGGGTGATATTTCAGTAATATCCAACCCCCATATCTCTGTGCTCAATCATCAGTCGGCAGTTCTGACCGTGGGTTATCAGTTTCCATACGGTGATGTTGATAGTGTAGATAGAGATCAGACCACCGGAGTTGTGACCATTAATTCTAAAATCAAGCGCGCCATTCTTGGCTTACAGCTTGGGCTTACTCCTCAAATATCAAGAGACGGCATAATTACTCTTCATATAGTTCCAACAATTACAAAGATACAAGGAACTCAGGAAGTCCAGGTTGCAACGGGAGCAAATACCGTACAGAGTATTTCCAACCCGATTATCGATCTTCGTGAGCTTGCCACAACGGTAAGAGTAAAAGATGGCAATACAGTTGTTCTGGCGGGTCTAATAAGCCAGATTAAGCAGCTAAACGATGCGGGTCTTCCCGGACTCGGTTCTCTTCCATATATTAAAAATTTATTTCGTAACATGAAAAATCTTCAAGATAACCAGGAACTCGTGATTTTTATTACGCCTTATATTAAGAAAATCTAAAAATTAACAATCAACAAAGGAAGGGAAAAATGCAAAAACTCAGGTTACACGGCAATCAGAAAGGTTTTACATTGGTTGAAATTGCAATAGTGCTGGTTATTATCGGTTTGCTTATAGGCGGCATTCTGAAGGGTCAGGAAATGATCCAGAACGCCAAGATTAAGCGAGTCCAGAAACAGGCTGATGAGATCAGGGCGGCTATGAACAGCTACCAGGATCGTTATGGCGCTCTTCCCGGCGATGATTCTGCTCCTACTGCTCACACTGGAGTTGCCGGTTTGACGGCAGGCAATAATAACGGGCAGATAAATGGCACAGGTCCTGCTAATGCCGAAGCTCTTTATATGTGCCGGCATTTAGCAGCTGCTAACCTTATTTCAGGAACACCAACTATGGCTTCTTGTCCGCAAAATACTTTTGGAGGCGGAGCCTTCGTTCAATGGACAACATATGGAGGCATAACAGCCAACTGGATAACTTTCACGCAGATACCCGCTGAAGTTGCAAGGGTCATTGATACGAGCATGGATGACGGTGCGAACGGCACAGGCACGGTGCAGGCAAGCGCTGCTTATATCAATGGCACGACAGTAACTACTTATATCCGTTTATAGTTTTTAAGTACAGTTAAACATCCGGCGGCTTTGTAAAAAGTATCATATTTTTACAAAGCCGCCGGATATTCCACAGACTATAAAAGCAGTTTATGACTATTAATAAGGAAAAAGGTTTTACCTTAATAGAGATTGCCATTGTTATGGTAATAATTGGCATTCTTGTGGGCAGCAGCATTCCGATAATGCGGGTGCTTCATGAACGAAAATTGAGGGAGCAAAACCTTGAATATCTCCAGCAGGCAAAAGAAGCAATAATAAACTTTGCGATAATTAACGGGCGGCTGCCTTTGGAGGATATTACTATTCCTGCTATTCCTCCTGTTCCTCCGGATGGTCATGAGGATGCGGGCTCGGCCGGCAATCCTAACGGAAATTTGCCTTATTTGGATCTCAATCTTCCGGCAACCGATCCTTATGGCCGGGTCCTTAAGTATATAGTTAACGGCGGCCTGACAATCAACAGACAAACAACCTGTAATACCCTGTTAACAGGTCTTGCCGGCAACCCGCTGGCAGTTGATGCTGGAGGAGCTGTTACTGCATTTCCCGTGGCTGCTGTTCTTATCAGCAATGGTCCTACAACGCCCTTTAATTTGGTTGTCGGCGCATTTAGCGGAAATAATGCGACAGGAAGTCCCAATTATATAAAGTCGTTTCTTACAAATAGTTTTGATGATGAGGCAGTATATATCGGAGGGTTTGAACTATATGGAAAAGTTTGCGGTAATTTCACAACCGCTTCAATAAATAATACTTCTGCCGCACCTGTATATGTGCGAAAGATAGGACCTGGAACTCCCGCCAATGTTGGAATGCTGTCAGCCGGCAGCATAGCAACATATACGTTTACACCAGGAACTCAGATCGGTATATATAACAATCTATCCGGTACCCCGCCAACTGTTGGCTCAAACCCAGCCACTCCGGTTATTGCAGCCGGTGAAGGGCTTGTTATAACTATTCCTTAGATGTTTACTTAAATTTACTAATAACATCATACAAAGGCAGCAAAATAGAAACGGCGATAAGGCCGAATACGCCGCCCAGAAAAACTATGGAAAGCGGTTCCATCAGGTTTATCAAAGTTTGAACAGACCGTTTGACTTCGTTATTAAAATAATTGCCAAGCCTGGTAAAAGCCACATCAAGTGTTCCTGTGATTTCGCCATTTTTTATAGAACCGAGCAAAAGAGGAGGAAATCCTCCGGCCTTATCGAAGCCATCGGCAATTGTAAGTCCATTCTGAATGTTCTCGTAAGCTTTCTTCAGCCGTCCTTCAAGAAAAAGGTTTCCAAGAATATTATCTGTTAAAGTTTCGAAGATGCTGTGAAGGTTCATGCCCGCAGAGTACATGGCAGCAAAATTCTGGCTCAGTCTGGCCATTACGATATTGGTGGCAATATGTCCGAAAACAGGAATCTTCAGCAGGTACTGATGGATCAGAATCTTTCCTTGTTTTGTTTTCCCGAATGCCAGAAACAAAATCACAAAAACGGCAAGACATATGATGCTGTAAAGCCAGTTTTCTTTCACAAAGGTGCTTATGAAAAGCAAAGCCCGGGTTACAGCCGGCAGAGGAATGCCCATCTCTTTGAGCATAGCGGCCATTTTGGGCAGCACATAGCCTACCCATACTGCGATTACTCCAAAAAGGGAAAGAATGATAAACGAAGGATAAATTGTGGCGCGCTTTATGGTGGACCGGATATCTTCTTTCCATTCCAGAAATTCAGCAAGTTTTTTAATACTATTATGTAATATGCCGGATAGTTCCCCCATGCGAATGATGCCGATATCAAGCTTTTGAAACACCTTTGGAAAACGACTCATGGCTTCGTGTATTGAGGAGCCTCCCTCTATGGACGTCTTCAATTCTGCGATTATTTTGCACAGAACCTTGCTTGGAATAATTTTTTCACTTTCTTCAAGAGCAGAAAGAACGGAAAAGCCCAGCTCCAGCGTTTGGGAAAGCCGGTAATAGAATTCTATTAATATGCGCGGTTTAACTGTGCCTGAAAGCAGTTTCTCCGCGCCCATGCCTCCTTTTGTCAGGCGGCTATCAACCAGCGTGAGTCCGGCTTCGCTTAAACGTTTTTCTAGTTCCTTATCGGTAGCAGCATATACAGCGCCTTTTTTCAACTCTCCTTTGCCGTCAACGGCTTTGTACTTGAACTCAGGCATATGCCACCACTCTCAGAACTTCTTCCAGAGATGTTATTCCGCATTGAATCTTTCTTAATGCCTGTTTGAGCAGCAGGCTGGTTCCTGATTTAACAGCAGCGTCTTCTATCGCGCTTTGGGTAGCTCCTGAAAAGATCAGTTCCAGGATCTCACGGTTTATCATAATGATCTCATAAACGGCTATCCTGCCGCTGTATCCGGAATTGTTGCAGATATCGCATCCGACGGCTTTTAGCATTTCGGCAGGAGGTTCTAAGCCGTTTTTGATGAAAATTTCTTTATCTTCCTCTTGCGTAAATCGTACAGCAGCGCAGTGCGGGCACAACTTCCTAAGAAGCCTCTGTGCTGCTATCATTGACAAGGACGATGCCAGCATACTTGGATTTACGCCAAGATCGGTCAGCCTGTTTATTGCAGATGCCGCATCATTTGTGTGCAAAGTTGATAAAACAAGATGCCCGGTAATAGAAGCGCGGATGGCAAGTTCTGCAGTTTCCTGATCCCTGATTTCACCGACCAGTATAACATCAGGATCCTGACGCATTGCCGAACGAAGCGCACTTGCGAAGGTTAATCCGGCTTTGGGATTTACCGCAGTCTGTCTGATTGTGGGAATGACGTATTCAATAGGATCTTCTACGGTCATAACATTAATATGAGGGCTGTTTATTGTCATGAGGGCCGAATACAAAGTTGTGGTTTTGCCTGAACCTGTAGGACCGGTAACAAGTATCAAACCATAGGGACGATGGATGCCCTTTTTGAATCTTGCGTGATCCTCCTTCTCAAAACCAAGCCTTTCCAGGTTTCCCACAACTCCGCTGTATATTAAAAGCCTCATAACAACCGTTTCGCCTAGATGAGTGGGAAAAGTGGAAATACGGATGTTGACATCTTCACCTTTACCGGAAAATTTGAATCGGCCGTCAAGTGGGATGTTAGGATTTGAGATGTCCATATCTCCCATAATTTTAAAGCGCGTAATCAGGCTCTGCTGAAATTGCTTAGGGAAAAGATATTTCTGATGCAAAACGCCGTCAACACGGTAATAGACTCTCACAAGATTGGTGTCTGCCACGATATGTATATCGCTTGCATTAAGAACTCTTCCTTTTTCAATGATAAGATCAGCAAGTTTTATATTCTGACTCTCATTAAATCCGGCCCCCGTGATACTGGATCTGATTATGTTATCGATTTCTTCGTCTATAATGGCGGCCGTTTTATAATATAACTCAATAGAATTCTGTATCCATTCCTTTGGCGCAATGTAAGATTCTACCCGGCAGTTTGTCATTCTGCTCAGGTTGTCATTAACTATTACATCAAAAGGGTTGGATGTGGCTATCTTGATGGTTTGTCCGTCTTTGGCAAACGGGAATATTTTATGGGCCGTTACAAATTTTTCAGGAATGCTTGCTATGAGATCGAAATCAATTTTTATGCCTGATATATCTACAATTTTGGCGCCGCTTTGTACCGCAAGGGCCATCTGCATCTGCTCTTCGCTTATCCAGTCGAGGCGAACCAATACACTTCCCAGCATTACCCCGGTTCTTTTTGCTTCCATGAGCGCCATCTCAAGCTGGTCGTTTCCGATAAAACCCATCTCAAGCAATATGTCGCCTATCCGCTTTTTTGCCATTGCTTTATCGCCGGGTTGTGCAGGCGAGGCTGATATACGGATATTTATGCCGCCGCCTTTACCGGAAAACTTGATGCGGCCTTCAAGAGGAAGATCGGATTTTTCAATATTTATGTTCCCCATGATTTTAAAACGTGTGATCAGACCCTGTTGAAAGTGTTTGGGAAAAGTGTATTCCTGAAGTATTTTATTATCTGTGCGGTAATGGATTCTTACCATATTGGTGTCTGAAACCATATTTATATCGCCGGCATCAAGCACCCGCCCTTTTTCTATGAGCAGATCGGCCAGTCTTATATTGCTGTTTTCATCAAGCTGTTTACCGGCAGGCAATGAACCGGCGATCCTGGCGATTTCTTCATCAATTTTAGACAGGCCTTTATAATGCTGTGTTATAGAGTTTATTATCCACTTGCTTGAAGCAATGTAAAACTCTATCCTGCAGCCTGTCATCCGCTCAAGATTGTCCCTAACTATAACATCATAAGGATTTGATGTAGCAACCTTTATAGTTTTTCCATCTTGTGATAAAGGGAGTATGCAGTGGGTTGCAGCAAAAGATTCGGGAATTCGTGCAATCAGGCTGTAATCAATAACTGCGTTTGATGTGTCCATTATGTTTGCTCCGCTATGAACAGACATAGCCGTATGCATTTTTTCTTCAGTTATGAATCCCATGCGGAGTAAAACATTTCCCAGCATTGCTCCGGTTCTTATTGTTTCAGCAAGCGCCTTTTCGAGCTGGCTCTTCTCTATAAATTTCATTTCCAGTAATATGTCGCCAAATTTTTTCATTTGATATTATTCAGTTCCTTTTCAGTAAATGCTGTTAAAAGCAGCACACGGTCTTCAACGGATTTTTTTTCTTTATCGGACGACCAGCCGTTTTTTTCAAGAAATGTCCGATAATACCGTAGAGCATCTTTGTAATTTTTCATTTTGTCATAAAGTATTGCCATGTTGAATATGAGTGTGGTGCTTCCCGGATCTTTTTTTTCTGCCATCTCATAGGATTGCTTCGCTTCATCTAATCGTCCGAGCCGGCTCAGAGCTGCTGCTTTATGGCAATAGATGTCAAACAAAGGCGCATCTGCAATTTTTTGCGCATCGTCCAGCAGAGAAATTGCTAAATCGGGTTTACCTGTTTCTATTCCGGCTATAGCCAGATTGACCATAACAAGCGGGTTGTTTCGTTCATTTTCATATAAGTCATAAAGAATCGGCAAAGCAGAGGCAAACTCCCGGTTTTCCAGATATGCACAAGAAAGGTTAAACAGCGCATCTCTGTTTTTAGGGTCTTTATCAAGCACCTGCCGGTAAATCATTATAGCTTCTTTGATTCTGTTCTGCCTGTGATATTGAACTGCTTTTTCATAAAAAGGTTTTATAAGTTCATTTTTTATAGTAGTTTGATGCGGGGAAAATCCGGACGAAGAGGGCAGGGCGGAAGGCGTTTTTTGTGTTGGTTTTGGCGATAATTCAGGCTTTGATGGCGTATTTGGTTTTTTTTCTGCTTTTTTGAAAGTATCTTTTGTTTGTGCGGGGAGCTGCGAAGCTGGTTTTCCCGGCAAATTTATTTGGACCTCATTATTTTTTGCCTCTTGCACAGACGAAATACCGGCTGGCTGAAGAGATCCGGCAGTCAGATGTTCCTGTGTCGCCGTCACAAGATCAGGAGCCTGGGGCAGGGGAGGGCTTATTCTTTTTGGCGAAAGCATGTCGGTTAAATATGGAAGCGCAAGGCCTATAGCTATTGCAAGACATGCTATTAATCCATAAATTATAAACTTTGTTTTTGGTTGAATTTTACCGGTTTTATTAAACAAAGGTGGCGGAGTATTTAGACGCTGGTTTTCCTTTTCTTTTTTTCTTAAGGCCGCATTAAGCAGGCTCATCTTTCCCCCATAAACGCTAAGTGATTTTATCAAGTTTGTTAATAAAAATAGAATATCGAACAAGAAATTTCGAATTATGAAATTTTAGTTCTTACTCTTTGCAGTTTTAATGCTTGTAACAAATATTGATATTAGTTAATCGTTTTCATCAATTAAAGGTTCAGCTTTTGATTCCGGCTTTATTAAATTTGCTTTCATAATCATTATTCCTTGTTCGATATTCTATATTCAAATTACATTTATAGCTTTTATGGATCGTTTTCCCCGTAAACTTCAATAGTTGCTTTATTTATCGTAGTACAACTACCGGATATATTTCTGGAATAGATATTTTATTGGTAGCGTGTTCCGCTCCTTCTCTTGTGACAAAAGCGCCTATCAGCAGCCTGTAACTGCTCTCTCCAACATTCTGTATATAGCCGTCATAACGGTTTGCTTTAAGGACACCCATAATTCGGTTCATGGCTTCCTGAGACACCCCTTCACCTGCCTGGATGGCCCAGGGCGCTTCAAGAACGATAGCATCTGTGAGTCCATGTTCGGTGATGTAATTATGGGCAGCAGCTTTGTTGTCAAAACGCCCTAAAAAATGTCTGTGCCAGATTCCATCCTTACCCAGATCGACTTCTACCCAGTGAGAATCTATGCCTTTGTTTCTAAACAGCGAAGCTTCTCCAGACACCCGTTCAGAAAAACGATGCGAAGCAAGCAGTATGGTATATGAAGGCTGTATCCGTTCAGGCTGTAGAAAGCTGCTTTTATGATTCAATGCCGGTTTTGTTTTTGTGTTATTTATTGAAGGTATCAACTTAGGCTTTCCAAATACCCAAAATCCCATAGAACCGGCAAAAACAGCAATAGCTAATAGAATAATCGCAAATGCATAGCGATAATATGGTTTATTGATAAAAGATTTTATTTGGGTATATTCAGTAATGCCGATTTCCTTAAGCGCTTTGTTAACATGATGTTTATTGATTGTATATTCGTTTGTCAAATAGCAGGCGATAAGAGAATAGTCGCAGATTCTGTTGATAAGCCGAGGTATGCCCCTTGAGGCCTTATATATAGCGTTTATGGCTGAAATGGTGAAACGGACCTGCCCCTTGTTTCCTGCGATGAAAAGTCTTCTTTCAATATAGCCCGATATCTCTTCTTTTTTAAGATAATCCAGATTGCAGCTTATGGCGATTCTCTGGCGCAACTGTCTTAATTCGGGCTTTGAAATAGTGGCAAGGAGTTCGGGCTGACCGACAAGAACTATCTGAAGCAGCTTTTCCTTGTCTGTTTCCAGGTTTGACAGCAGGCGCAGATCTTCTAGAGCTTCTATCGGCATAGTCTGGGCGTCATCAATGATTATTACAACCGGTTTTGCGCGGTCGGTTGCAAGAAGAAAAGAATTCAGGCTGTTCATCAGCTCTTTTTTACCGGCGCAGGCAGAGTATTCTACTCCCAGGTCATCTAATATTGCAGCTATGATTTCAATTCCGGAAAGAGAAGGATTAATTATATAAACTGTTTCTGCATTTCCCTCAAGCCTGTCCAGAACTGATCTGCAAATGGTGGTCTTGCCGGTTCCAACCTCGCCGGTGAGAAGAACAAATCCTAAGCGGTTTTTGATGCCGTAAATAATTTTTTCAATTACGCTCTGGTGCGTGCTTGAAAGAAAAAGAAATCCCGGATCAGGAGTTATGGAAAAGGGACCCTCATTGAACTGAAAAAAATTAAGGTATATGCCTTCAAGAGGTATCTGTGCGCTATCGATTCGTTGATTTGACATCGTAATCGTGAACCTATTGTTATTGAGAACCAGAAGAATTTTATGTATTTTTTACTATGATACAATAATTGAAAGCCGGAGCAAAGTCAATTGATAACTAAGTTTTTGTTTTTTTATATTCAAGAAGCTGTTGTAAGATTTTGAAAAGTATGATAAGGACGAGTTCTATGATATGAAGGCTTTGATATGCATGAGCAAATATTTTTTGCAGCGCCTTTAATTGAATAGTTAAAGCAACGGGAGTCCGGTTTTGGTAAGAAAGAATGAGATAACCTCCACCGAAAAACTGCTCGACCTTATCCGCGGGAAAGCGGAGGCGCTGTCGCCGGACAGAGCGGATCAAAACCCGGCGAAGACCGCACAAAATAATTCTTCTCCTAAACCCGTTAAGATAACCTCCGGCAAGAAAGCTAATGTGAATAAGCCGGCAGTCGTGGGGATCGACATCGGGTATGATTCCCTGCGTCTTGTCAAGACCGTTAACGGCGCCGATAGCGTACCGGAACTCGTGGATCAAAGGCGCATTGCCATTCCTTCTTCTCTTGAACGCGGCTCCGCTGGATTCGTAAACTTCCTGCGCGAAGGACTTGATGATTTTTGCGGGCCTAATAAAAAATTTAAGCTTTGGGCGATAATGTCGGCAGCACATGTAAGTGTGCATCACATCACCATTCCCAAGGTTCCCAGAAAGCAATTGGAAAATGTTGTCTTATGGAATGTGAAGAAGGAAATGCCCTTCGATGAGAAAGAATATATTCTCGATTTCGATGTCCTTGGCGAGGTAACCGAACAGGGCGTCGCCAAATCGGCGATCATATACTACACTGCGCCAAAGCAGGAAATCGAGGAAACAAGAAAGCTTTTTACCCGCGCCGGCCGGCCTTTGACCGGTTTGTCCATCGTGCCTTTTGCAGTGCAGAATATCTTGCGCACCCGTTGGCTTTCCGGTGCCGATGGGACTATAACAAGTTTGTTTATCGGCAACGAATTTTCCCGGATCGATATCTATGCTAAGGGTAATCTTGTCATGACCCGTGGTATCAAGGCTGGCATCAGCAGCATGACGGAGGTGCTCATAGAAGGCATTACTAAAAAAGGTCCCTTTGGTTCCGGCGAAGTTCCTCCGGACAAAAGTAAAGCGCGGGAGATATTGAACAGTTTGAGCGCCGGCTTGCCGTCTTTGCCGGCAGCGGTCCGATATGGCCTCGAAGAAGAGGAGATATTGAAGATGCTCATGCCCGTGATGGAACGCCTGGTTAGGCAGGTGGAGCGGACATTCGAGCATTACACGATTAACCTGGGCAATGAGCGTGTGGAGAAGATCTACGTTTCCGGGTCGATTAACCTGAGCAAGCGGCTCGCTGAATACGTTGGCGGGCAACTCGGCATCGCAAGCGAGATATTCGATCCCTTGAATGCGCAGTCGGCCTGTTTCGATGACAAGGGCAGCCAGTTTACCTGCATTGCTGAGAGAATCGCTTTTGTGCCGGCGCTGGGCATGGCTCTTTCCGACAACAGCCATACGCCGAATTTTCTCCTTACCTTTAAGGACAAGGAAAGAGAGGCCAACGTCAAGCGGATCAACATGACTATTTTCGGCGTTTTTCTGGCGTCTGTGTCCCTTCTCGGCGGTGTGTTTTTTTACCAATGGCATGCCATAGCTCAGAAGAACAAGGTTCTGTTTGAACTGGAAAGAAAATTGGCGCAATACAGCCCGCCGGTGAGCCGGGATCTTGTCATGAATGTTTTGAAGTCGGTCAGGGGTGAAGTGAGCACCGCGAAAAGCTATAGGAAGCGGTATGAGGGGCTGGCGATAATTTCCGAATTGGCTAATCTGGCGGCGCCGGACATCCGTCTTGTCAGCGTGAAAGTCGGGCTTGGAGGTTTGCCGGAAAGACCGAAGGAGGAGGTCAAAGCGGGGGCCGCAGATATAGATAAAGATGAGGCGGAGAAGACGCAGGCAAAGCAGGATGAAATGAAAGAAACGCCAAAAAAAGAGTCAAATACGGTTGAGATCGAGGGCGTCGTTGTGGGCGAGAAGAAGGCGCTTCAAACGGGCCTGGCGGATTATGTCATGAAGCTGAGCAAGTCGCCCCTTTTCCGGGAGATTAAAGTTCAGAGGACAACGGCGGAGAATTTACGGCGGATAGCCTTGCTGCGATTCGCAATTACGATAAAATTGGCGGAGAACTGAAGTGGATACTTTCATAAGAGGAAATTTGGACGCAAAATTGCCGCAACAGAGCCTGATTTATTTGATAGTGTGCCTCTCCGGGGTATTGGTTTTTATCTTGCTGGGGATTATACCTGCACAAAGGCGCCTGGCCGGGCTGGAGCGCAAGATAGGAGAGGAGAGATTGCGTCTGGAAGAGCAGAGTACGCTGCTCCCCGTTTATGACATTTTGAAGCAAAGGATTCACAGGAGGGAGTGGATTCTGCCGTTTCCTCAAAAAGCAGAATTGCCGCAGGAACAGTTGGATCAATTGGGTGAGAAGGTGAACGAAATCGCCAATCAGGCTGGGGTGGCAATCGTTTCATATTTTCCTGTCGTGAATTCACTCGCCTCCGGTTCACAATCACTGGCGGCAGAGGCGGCGCTTAAGGGGGATTTCTTCTCCTTTCGAAAATTCCTGACCGGTTTGGGAGGGATTGCCTGCGTCACACATATAGAAGAGATACTGATGGAGCAGCATCCGGACGGTCTTGAAATGAAACTGAAGTTTTGGATTGCGCTCTCTTAAGGCATTAACGATGAAGAAAATTGAAAAAAGGGAAAAGATTATCCTGGGTGTGATGGCGGTCATCATCCTGTATGGCCTTTTCACTTTTCTCCCTTGGGGTGCGGGCGGCAAATCTTCATTACCGGCGGCCGGACTTTCGCCGGCAGAATTGAAGGCATTATCCGGAGATCTGGCTGTCGCCATGAGCAAAGCGGTTCTTTCTCACCGTGAATCCTATGCCATTAACCGTGCGGAAGCGGGGTGGCAGCGCGATCCATTTTATGCGACAAAGGCATACATGGAACTGTTGAAGTCGAAAGAGGCGGTCAGGACCATTCCTGACGCTGCGAAAAATATTACATTTAATTACACGGGTTACCTGGAGTGCGGCAACCGGCGCATAGCTATCATTAACGGGGTGGAATATGCCGCCGGTGAGGCGCTTGAAGTGAAGGGATACGTTCTCCGGACCGTTACGCCGGCGAAGGCGACTATAGAAAAGATTGACGACAGGGTAATGATTAAAGTTCCGATGGAGGAATAATAACCGATAGTCGGGTGGGGGGGGGTAAATTGCGTAAAATCAGGCAAGTTAGGCAGCTTTGCAAGGCTTTATTTCTTTCCCTGCTGTTTCTTTCGGGATGTGCCGGCAAAGAAGCAGTAAAAGCAGTAAAAAAGGATGCTTTTTTCGAGAAGTGGCATATGGCAGCCAAGGAATCACTCGGTCATTCGCCGGCACCACGCGGCAGGGTGACGGTTCTTTCTGAAACCAAGACTTCCGAGGGAGCTCCGGCCACGCCGGAGAAAGGGGTTGCGCCGGCCGGCAACCTTCCTAAAAACCTCGTTACCATGGAGATGCGCCAGGCTGACGTCAAGTCGGTCATACGAGCCCTGGCCCGTTCGGCAGGTGTCAATATCCTGCTCAAGAACGACATCAAAGGGGAAATAAACGCCAATTTTACCAATGTACCATGGGAACAGGCTTTTAACAGCATCCTGCAGGCGCAGGGTTTGTCCTATGTTCAGGAAGGCGACATTATCAGGGTGGTGTCGCTCGAAGACATGGAACAGTCTGCCAAGATGGCCGCCGTGCGTGAAAAGCAGAAGGTGCAGTCCATCGAGGAAAAGATTATGGAACCCCTGGCAACGATGGTGGTGAATGTGGACTATGCGGATCCGGATGCGCTACGCGATAATCTCCTTGATTTTCTCACCAAGAACAAGGATGGCAAGATTGCCCGCGGTTCCATTAAGGTCGATAAGCACAGCAACTCACTGATTATCCAGGCAATTCATGAAGATCTCGACCGGATGATCCCGATTATCGAGAAACTCGATAAACCCACACATCAGATCAACATCAAGGCCAATATAGTGGAGACCACAAAAGACATGGCCCGTAATCTAGGCATCCAGTGGGGCGGCATGTACAGAGTCCAGGCAGCCAATCAGTCTCTGTATTTTACTCCGGGGGGCTCTGGCGGCTCGGCAACATTGCCGCAGGGACCTTTTTCGGGCGCTTATAACCCAACCTCAGGATCAGGAGGAACAACAGTTGGAATATCGGGAACGGGAACGGGCGGCACCGGTGGGACGAACAACAGCGGTGTGGGCATGGGTATAAGCGGCCAGGGTTTCGGCGTCAATTTCCCCGCAGATGGTCTGGGGACCGCCGCTTCGTCCTCGCTCGGCTTGATCTTCGGGACAATCGGCGGCAATGTCCTGGAGGCTCAGCTAAGCGCTTTGCAGAATGACAATAAGCTCAATATCTTATCGAGTCCCTCCATCACCACGCTGGACAATCAAATGGCTTACACGGAAAACGGCGAAAAGGTTCCCTATGTAACGTTAAGCACTTCCGGGATCGGATCGGGCACAACCCAGACCGTGAGTTTTGAAAATGCCGTTCTCAGGCTGGAGATTACCCCCCACGTTATTGACGAGAAAAACCTGAAGATGAAGATTATAGTCAAAAAGGATGAGGTGGACCCAAGCCGCAACGTGTTAGGCAATCCCTTTATCATCAAGAAGCAGACAGAAACGACCCTGATTGTCCGGGATGGGGAGACCATCGTGATTTCGGGATTAAGCAAGAAGACGACCATAGGCAACTCTTCCGGCGTCCCCATGCTCAAAGACCTGCCGGTCTTAGGGTGGTTGTTTAAGAACATAAGTAACGATGATAAACTGGAAGAGGTATTGATTTTCATTACGCCTAAAATCCTGCCGCCCCAGGTTGCCGAGTTGGCGCCGGAAGTGAAGGGATGATAAGAGTTATATGATGGACTACTTTGAGATACTTAATTTGCAAAGAGAGCCTTTTTCCAATTCCCCGGAACCGGAACTCTTTTTCCTGTCAGGTCAGCATTGGCCCTGCCTGCAGAAACTGGAGCTGGCGGTTCGCCTGCGCCGGGGTCTGAACGTTGTTATGGGTGAAGTCGGCACAGGCAAGACAACACTTTGCCGTCAACTGATCCTCAATTTTTCCAGCACTGAAGAAGACCGGAAACTCATTGAAACTCACCTCATTCTTGATCCTTCCTTCAGCAGCTCGAAGGAATTTTTATCGGTTGCGGCGCTGCTTTTTGGGATAGCGGGAGATGCTGAGGAAAAAACAGAATGGCAGCAAAAAGAAGACATCAAAAATTACCTTTTCACACGGGGTGTCCACGAAGGAAAGACAGTGGCGCTTATCATCGATGAAGGCCAGAAACTGCCGGTATATTGCCTCGAAATCCTGCGTGAATTCCTGAATTATGAGACTAACGAGCATAAACTTTTACAAATTATTATCTTTGCGCAAAAGGAATTCGCTTATTCCTTGCAGCAGTGCCCGAACCTTGCCGACCGGGTGAATCAATATTATCTCCTCAAGCCCCTGAACTTCCGCAACTGCATTAAATTGATCAGGCACCGGCTGGCGAAGGCCAGCGCGAATCCTGCCGTTGTGCCGCCGCTTTTCACCCGGCCTGGTCTATGGGCGATCTACCGTGGAACGGACGGTTATCCGCGTAAGATCATAAACGTTTGCCATCAGGCGATGCTTGCGATGATCATCCAAAACCGCAGACGCGCCGGTTATTTTCTGGTCCGTTCTTGTGCGGGCAGAGCGGCCGTTCCGGAAGAGCTGCCGCGGATGCGCTGGGCTTTCGGGCTGCTGTGTGCGGTCTTAATAGCGGCGGGCTTTTTTTTAAGTGCTGGGATTTATGAGAACCACTATTCGCAATTGGAGAAAATAAGTGTTGAGTTGACGCCGCAGAAAACGGCACGCACCGTCCTTCCGGTGGTTGCCGAACCGAAGGTTCAGCCGCACGTAAAGCGCGATAATCAGGAAGCGGCGTCCATGCTGGCAAAAATATTCCCATCTGCGCCCTTGCCGGTAAAACCGGCTCTGTTGGGCAGTTTGACAGTCATAGACAACGATTGCATTATTCGCATCATGGGACGCATTTACGATAATTATTCGTTTCATTTGCTTGATGCTGTGAGGAAAGCGAATCCACAGATAAGGAACATCGATTTCGTCAAGAAGGGCGATGTTCTCAACATGCCCGTGTGTGCAAGCGTTTCCGGTCATTTACCTCAGGGCAGTTGCTGGGTGCAGGTTGGTCTGACCGGAAACCTTGACGAGGCTTATAGGTTTCTGACGAAAAATCGCGGCAAGATCGCTCTGATATTGCTTCACTGCTGGGATAAGCGCAAGGGCATGACCTTTCCGGTGATTTTGAAAAAAGGTTTTCCCGACGAAGCTGCGGCAGCATGGGCAATAAAATCCCTGCCGGCGGCTTTTTCCTCGCAGGCGCGGGTGATCAATAAGTGGGATGAGGATACAGAGTTTTTATGAAAATTATTCGAATATCGAGCAATGAATGCCGAAGGAAGAGAAGGATTTCTGAGAATCCCAATGCAGATAAGAAAACGAATAGGTGAGATGCTGATGGAAAGCGGCCTGCTTTCGGAAGAGCAGTTGAAGCAGGCCCTGGCGGAACATAAAAAGGCGGGCTTGAAGATTGGCCAATATCTTGTTCGGAGTGGCATCATTGCTGAAAACCATATCATAGATATTCTGAGCCGGCAGTTAAAGATCGAGAAGTATTACCCCGATAAATATCCGATCGATATGGAATTGTCACGCCTGATTACGGTGGATATCGCCCAGAAATATCAATTGGCGCCCCTCAGGAAGAGAGGTCGTTTGCTGACGATTGCCATGACCGATCCCCTCGACATTAAAGCCCTTGACTCCATTGAGGTGATGACCAATACCGAAGTGGAACCGGTGGTCTGTACGGAACGGGAGCTCAACCAGTTGATCAACAGCATCTACGGCATGCAGTCCCAGATCGGGGAAGTCCTGGAAAGCATGGAGATTGAGTCCCAGCCGGAGGAAAAAGGCATGGACCAGGAGGGGGTCGAGGATGTCCATGTTGCCTCCCTGCAGGATATGGCCGATAAAGCCCCGGTAGTGCGGCTGGTCAACTCCATCTTCGCGCAGGCAGTCCGAGAGGGGGCCAGCGACGTGCATATCAGCCCCCAGCAGGACAACATCCAGGTTCGCTTTCGCATTGACGGCAAGTTGCACGAAGTGCCTTCTCCGCCGAAAACGCTTTTACTGCCGATTATCGCCCGCTTGAAGATCCTCTCCAATATGGACATTACGGTATCGAGGTTGCCACAGGACGGCCGTTTGACGATGCGCGCTGGAAATAAAGAGATCAATGTCCGTATCTCCACCATGCCGACCATTTATGGTGAGAATATTGTACTCCGGCTGCTCGATACGAGTACAGGCGTTTACTCACTGGACCGTCTCGGGATGGTGGAAACAGACCGGGATAAGATAGGGACAATGATTATGAAGCCTTATGGCATGATCCTGAGTACCGGACCGACAGGCAGCGGCAAGAGCACCAGCCTTTACGCGATCCTGAAAGAGGTAAACAGGCCAGATATCAATATCATCACCCTGGAAGATCCGGTGGAGTACCGGATTAACGATATCCGCCAGGTGCAACTTAACCGCAAGGCCGGCATGACATTCGCGAGCGGGCTGCGCTCCATACTGCGGCAAGACCCGGAAGTGATCATGGTAGGGGAAATCAGGGACAAAGAGACGGCGGCCATTGCCGTGCAGGCGGCTCAAACGGGACACCGTGTTTTAAGCACCCTGCATACAAACGACGCTGTCGGAGCCGTGACGCGCTTTATTGATATGGGCATTGAGCCCTTCCTCGTTTCCTCGGTTCTTCTGGTATCTTTTGCCCAGCGTCTTGTGCGTACTAATTGCTCCTATTGCTCGGAGCCTTACAAGCCTCCCGAAAAGGCATTGATCGCATGGGGCCTGGACAAGGCAGAAAACGCCAATTTCCGGAAGGGGAAAGGCTGCTATCAGTGTATGAACACTGGCTATAAAGGCCGGACAGGTATCTTCGAAGTGCTTGTTAACGACGAACATATTCAGAATATGATCATGAGGAAGAAATCGGCCCAGGAGATAGCGCGGGAAGCAGTGGCCGCAGGCAAATTAAGAACTTTGAAGGAGGATGCCGCCCACAAGGTTTTGCGGGGGATTACCACCCTGGAAGAAGCCGCTTCCGCAGTCCTGGTATGACAGGATTCCCCATGGGTCATGGGCAAAAGAGATAACTTATTATTAATCCGGATAAAAGTAATTTGAATATCGAATACTGAATAAGGAATAATGAATGTCGAAGGAAGAGAAAAGGTAAGAATTAAAAAAAAATTCATTATTCGAAATTCATTATTCAATTTTTTATTAACAAGCCTGATAAAGTAAGGATATTTAATGGCGACATTTTCCTATGAGTGCATAAGTGACACCGGCGCTGTCATATCCGGAACTATCGAAGCCGATACCGCGGCAATGGCAGAATATCTGTTGATCGGCAAAGGCTATATCCCCATCAAGATTGCCACAGACAAAACAAAGGAATCTTTCCTGAATCGATTTAACGAAAGGTTTGGAAAGCTTGACCCGCGAGAACTTATCCTTTTTACGAAACAATTCCGCTCCATGCTTCATGCGGGTGTGCCTATTCTCCGGCTATTGCAGGTTTTGGAAGCGCAGACGGAGAACAAGGTCTTGAAACTCGTTGTAGTGCGCATGGTGCGGGATATCAAAGAGGGTTCCACCCTGTACGAAGCCATGGAAAAACATCCGTCGGTTTTCTCCCCGTTGTACCGCAGCATGGTGCGGGCAGGCGAAATGAGCGGCGCTCTGCCGGAGGTGCTTAGACGGCTCGTTTACATAATCGAGCATGAAACGAAGATCAGATCAGACATCAGGTCTGCACTTCAGTACCCCAAGATGGTGGTGTTCGCTCTGGGCGGGGCTTTTTTCGTTCTGCTGACCTTTGTCATCCCGAAGTTTGTAACCATATTTGACAAGGCTGGTATCGCGCTTCCCTTGCCAACAAAGATTGCCATGCACATGTACCAGTTGCTTGTGAACTATTGGTATCTGATTATCGCTGCAGTAGCCGGCCTCATCTTCGGTTTGCGGGCATATTTCAAGACCGGCGCAGGCCGGTTGGTCAAAGACGCCTTTCTGCTCAGAATGCCGATTTTAGGACCTCTCTTCCAGAAGGCGGCCATGTCGCGTTTTGCCAGCATTTTTGCCATCCTTCATTCCAGCGGGGTGCCGGTAATGACTTCTATGAGCATCCTCTCCGAAGTCATTGGCAATGCTTCAATTTCCAGGGATTTTGAACGCGTGCGCCAGCAGATGGAAGGAGGGCAGGGCATTGCGGGGCAGCTCCAGGCACTTTACGCCCATGGTTGTCGATATGATTGCGATTGGCGAGGAGACAGGCAACATAGAAGAGATGCTGAGGGAAATCACGGCCCATTATGATGATGAAGTGGCTTATGCAGTTAAGGGTTTGTCGGACGCCGTCGGTCCGATTCTGATTGTGGCTCTGGCCGCGGTCGTCGGCTTTTTTGCCCTGGCGATTTTTATGCCCATGTGGGATTTAACAAAGTTAGTAAGATAGTATTCACAATAAGTGATGAAAAAATTGTTGTGAGACATTATTATCGGTGATAAATAATACTAGAACAAAAAAAATGAAAAGGAGAAAAAAATGAAAAAAAATGTTTTAAGGAATGAAGGAGGTTTTACACTGATTGAAATCATCGCAGTTTTGGTCATACTTGGCATCCTGGCCTCCGTGGCCGTGCCTAAGTATTTGGATATGCAAACACAGGCAAGACAGAATGCCGTACAAGGCGCCGTAGCTGCGCTGCAATCGACCGCTACTCTGGAGTATGCAAAGAATCTGCTTACAACCCCGTCGACAACGACCTATACGCCCACTTCACCGGTTGTAGTTGGTGATTTTAGCGGCACCATAGCAAATGCTGCCGGGGTGGTAACTGTCACAGTGACTGGTGGACCGACGTGGTGGGCCAGTTCCATCACAGGCAACTCAAAATCTTTTTCAATCTATTGATTTATGCCGAGTTATCGGTACAATTTGTGATGCATAGAGATAGCTGATCATAACCTGATCAGCTATCTCTATGTTAGCTTCCTTTATGGATATGAAACATTGCCCCTGGTCCGGCCTCTTAACTTACGTCCTGATTGTGTGCGCCATTATCGGTTTGACGATCTTTGCTTACAAAGGTCTTGGCGGACACCAATTTCTCAATTTTGACGATGACGTTTACGTAGCCACAAATAATCATGTGAAAAACGGCTTCACATGGGAGGGACTGAAGTGGGCTTTTACCTTCACTGATGTTTCCTACTGGCAGCCCCTGGCGTTATTGTCCCACATGCTGGATTGCCAGCTTTTTGGCGTGAAACCGGGGCCCCATCTACTGATGAATCTGATGTTCCACATAGTTAACTCTCTTCTTCTGTTTCTGATTCTTAGGAAAATGACGGGCGCTGAAATCAAGGCCGCCCTGGTGGCCTTATTATTTGCCCTTCATCCCCTGAACTGCGATTCCATTGCCTGGCTGGCAGAAAGAAAAACCGTTTTGAGTGCCCTGTTTTTTCTGGCGGCGATCCATACTTACATTTCTTATGCGCAAGGAAAAAGAAATTGGCTCTTTGCCGTTACATTGGGTCTTTATGCCTTAGGTCTGATGAGTAAACCCGCCATTCTTACCTTTCCTTTTCTCCTTTTGGTATTGGATTACTGGCCGCTGGGCAGGTTGCGGCATTACGATCCTTATGCTTCCGAGAGTAAAACAGTGTCAAGAGGTCATTGGGAAAGATTGGTTGCTTTGTGTAAATCAAACAATGTTTCACTTATCCTGGAGAAAGCGCCTTTTCTTGTTCTATCCCTGCTTTCGGCATCCCTGACCATGGCTTCGGTCATGGATGCTCACATGGTGGTCGGTAACCGGCTTATCCCGCTTTCTCTGCGGATTTATAATCTCTTTGTTTCCATTGTGCATTACTTGCGCAATATCTTCTGGCCGGTCGAATTATCCATTTTCTATCCTTTCCCGAAAACGATTGTCCTGTCAGAGCTGTTTCTGGCGCTGCTGATTGAAGCTTCGGCAAGCTTTCTGGCTTTTAAAATGAGGAAGGAAAGGCCTTGGCTTTTAGCGGGATGGTGCTGGTTTCTCATCGCCTTGGCGCCAGCCTGCGGCCTGGTACAGGCGGGTCTATGGCCCGCAATTGCCAACCGTTTCATGTACCTGCCCCTGATGGGGATTTTAGTGATGCTGGTCTGGGAAGGCGACGAACGATTAAAGGGAGCTTATTCGCGAGTTTTAAAGGTCATTTTATGCAGTGCCTTGCTGATTTTCCTTCTCTCTTTGACCCATCTCCAGAATATCTATTATTCCAATAGTTTTTCCTTATTTAACCGCTGTCTGAGCGTGGTCGGCAAAAATGAACTGGCGCTCAATAATTTAGGCCAGTCACTGGCTACTTTAGGCCGGGTAAACGAGGCCATGCAGAATTTTGCTGAGAACATCAAACTTAATCCGATGCAGGCTACATCTTACAGTAATTACGGTACCTGTTTAGTCGCCAAGGGCGATGATCTTCAAGCCATCCCCTATTTCCAAAAGGCGATTGCCCTTAATCCCAGGCTGATTGTTCCCTACATACATCTTGGCCTCATACAGAACCGGCGAGGGTATAAAAACGAAGCGGTAAAGATCATGGAGAAAGCACTGCAAATCGACCAAAATAATTTGGAGGCGCACAATAATTTGGGCGCCATCCTTGCCGAGCAGGGCAAATTTTCTGCAGCGGCGTCGCATTTCTTATTTGTTTTGAAAGCAGACCCCGCGCATGTACAGGCGAGGCTCAATCTGGCTAGCGCCTATGAAGAGACGGGTCTGTATGCTGAAGCCATGGTCGAGTACGAAACCCTCGATAAATCATTGACCCGCAACAAGGGCTATGTGCACTATCGAATTGCCCGCCTGTATGCACAAAAGGGTATGTTCAGGGAATGTGTCAATTACCTATCGGCGGCCCGGAAAGAAAATTTGAAGGTGGGGGAATATATTAAAACAGATAAGAAATTCGACGGTTTTCGAGCATCAGCGTTTTCTGCGCCATTTCTGGAAGATCAAAAAAAGAGACTTTCCGGGGTTGAATAGCGTTGCGGCTTTTGCAGGTATGTTCTAAATAATCCGGTTAATCTGATTGATCCATGGGGGCTGTGTTCGGAATATAATAATCTATCATTGGGCGAGAGAATAGGAGCGCAAGTACAGGGGCAGTTGGAATATAGTGGACTTAAACCTAATACAGGCAAATTGATAACGGTTCAAACACCTAATTTTACCCAAGGCCAACTGGAGGCAATTTCTAAGATTGGTATAGGTAGTGCTCTTATAACTGGCGGAACAATGTATCTTCCAGAGGGCGCACCAGCAATTGCCTTAGGAATTCCTATTCTATCTGAGGGTTTAACACTTGGTGCGGTTGAATTTATTTTTAAGTGTGATACAAGTAATATCCCATCCGAATGGGAAGTGTTTGGAAAAGCGGTAAATGGAATTTATAAGAACAGACGGTAAATAAACAAATGCATAAAATAATAAATTTAATAGAAGCAGGTTTTGGCCTAATAACAGCAGGTTGGATGCTTTTATATTACTTAGGCAAGCTTAATTATAAAGGTGAAAAAGAGGAGAGAAGGCGAAAAAAGGTTGAAAAATATGGTGTTTTATCAGTTATAGTTATATTAGTTTTAATTATTAGTAGTATATCTTTAATCATATTAACGATAGTCTAATGGAAAAATGCTAAGCAGCTTAAGGTTTTTTCTTTAATCGCTTTTCTGTTTTTTGGGAGGGCGGAGGAAGAATGATAAAATCAGATGCCGCTAACCTTATTGTTTACGCTCTGCCTGGCGTGAGCCGTTGCTTCTGATTGCATAATCTGAATTATCTCGACGCCTTGCAGTACTTTTTGCAGTGTTGGATAATTAAGTTCAGATTATGTAAGAAGATGCAGGGGCCCTGACAAGGGGGTTAAGATGACAGCGGCTACCTTGATGTTTATCATTCCAGAACTTCAACAAATTGGGAATTTCTGATAACAGGATCATTGGTAATAAGCGGCAATCCAAGATATCTGGCGGTAGCGGCAATAAGATGGTCGTGCAGTTCCGGAATATCATCAATCTCGGCAGCGGTTTTAAGAATATCAAAACTAAGCGGCTCAAATTGATAGTTCTGGCTTTTGAAAAGCTCTTCTGTTTGAAGCAGGCTAACATTAATTCTATTTTTTTCAAACAAGTAAAGCATCTCCATCAAGACAATTGCCGGAATGATGATAATGCTTTCTCCTCTATCTGCGGACTGATAAGCCCGATGAGATCTTTCATTGATTGTTTTTTTACCCATCATAATTTTTACAAGAGCCTGAGTATCGGTTACAAAGCTATCCATTATAAAACTCCTGATCAACATGCTTCCATGTCTGCTGCTTAAACTCTTTCAATTTGGAAAGGTCGATATCATGCCCTTTTAGAATTCCTTCAAGTTTGACCAACTTTTTTTCCCCAAGCTTTTTTTTATGCCTCATAAAATCAATAAAATTGGCAATATCGCCTAAATCTTGCTCGGAAAAGCCAATCAGCTTGTTGTAAATCTCATGTTTGGTTATAGCTGCCTTATTCATTTTATTCTCCATCGCTTATATTTCTTTTTGAACAGCCAGGTTTTGAAATTTGTTTTTCATGATAAAGGTGTCCAGAATTTCTAAAATTGTTCCTTTATCCTTGTCGCTGAGTCTGTCAATATCTTCAAGCCTTCTTAAAAGCTCTTTGTCTTTGATATTTACTTTGGCCGGTTTGCCCTGGGCCTCGGAGGCCAAATAATCAAGAGAAACATCAAATACATCCGCAAGCTTCATTAGGACTTCGGTAGAGGGAATATTACGTCCTCTTTCATAAGCCGAAACCTGTTTCTGGTGAATCCTCATTTTGCTTCCGAGCTGCGCTTGTGACCAGTTTTTTTCCTGCCTAAGTTGTTTGATTTTTTCTTTAATAGCCATGCTAAATTCCCTTTCATTATAAAATATCATGCTATTGGGTATATTACACTATTTGTGTTTAACTTTTCCAGAAAAAAAACCATATTGCACTTGATATAAAGAAATGATCAGGGTATTAATTATCCCCAATAGCATTACACTTGTTTAAGGATTTTGGCAGAAAAAAGGCCATCAACTTAAAACTCGGCAGGCTGTTACAGAATTAAATAGTCCAAAATTCCCTCATGGCCTGAATATATAAAATTTCAGAAACCTTTCCTGTCTTTCCCTCTCACCGGCACTTGAAATATTATTAAGGCTGAAAGATTCGATATGGCAAATGGTTTTACACGCTAAAAACCTGGCGCTACAGAAAATGTCGCTTTTTTATGGCATAACTGGCGGCCTGGGTCTTATGCCAGGCATGTATTAAGGCTAACGGCATGTTTGTCGCAACAGGTCGCTATCTTTTTTATATTATGTGCAATACACATCAGGCCAAATTCTCCTTTTACCTTTGCGATACCTCGTACTAAAAATTGCCTGAAGGCCAGATTGAACTTTATATTTCCAAAAACCGGCTCAACCGT
>DYJH01000006.1:43242-44300 GCA_020723255.1 Desulfonema limicola
ATCCTTTTTTGATATTCTTTCCTCCCCTCATCACTTATAAGTTTCACCCTGTTTTTTTCAATCAGGTGTTCATGCTTTCCCCGGGACAACTGTTTGTATTTATCTTTTTTTGCACATTCTGACTTTACACAACATTTCAGGCACTCTTCGCATTTATATGTACTTTTCTCTTCCGTGCTTGTGCTTAAGTCCAACACTTTTCCTTCGGGGCAGATGTAGGAGTCTGTCTCTGAATTATACTTGAAATTTACTTTGTCGTATTTGAAATTATCATTATCAACTCTTTGTTTGGCAGAGTCATCTATTAAAGCTTCCATTTGATTCTCTGACATTTTAGCAAGATTGCTTCCGCTGTGGTAACCACTGTCAGCCTTACAGATATCAATTTCAGCTCCCAGATTCTCTTCAGATTGTTTAACCATAGGGATCAACTGTTTTTTATCATTACACTCAGTTGTCACATCACAGGCTACGATAAATTGATTTTCTTCATCAACACTGGCCTGAGCATTATAATTGGTTCTGATGCATCCATTACGTTCTTTCATGTACCGGGCATCATGGTCAGTTAAGTTGATTTTCATGCCTTCAATCTTTTTTTCTTCGATCTTGCTGAGTTGGCTTTTTTTATTCTTTTTTCCGATGAGTTCCTTTTTTAATTCAGCTTTTTCTTTTCGTAGCTCTTGTATGGCACATTTTATCTTATCTTTTCTGATCTCCAATTGTTCTAATTCTTTCGGAAGCTCGTCGCCACGCTTGTCACCAAATTCTAAATTTTCTTTCTGATCAAGCTCTTCAGCTTCTTTCATTATACAGGCAACTTTTTCTTTTACATCCGACAATAGCTTTTCCAGTCCTTTTTCATCCTTGCTCAGTTTGCCGGATGCATTTGCTCTGATTTTTGTGCCGTCTATTGAAACTTTTATATTTCCAATTTTTACAAGCCCAAGCTTGATTCCTATTAAAAATCCGACCCCAGAGGGGCCGGCTTTGCTGTAACCCTTGAAAGGGGATAATCTGCCTTGCTCTCTGAGAGGGCAAGGTTGAGTTGTCCCCAT
>DYJH01000200.1 GCA_020723255.1 Desulfonema limicola
CTGTTTCCGCTAGTGAAAATCCAAACTCATCAACCAGTTTTACAATTAATTGAGCCCTTATTTTTGATATCTTACGTCTTCGACTTCCGGCTTTCAATGTTTTAATATCAATAGCTTCATCTTTACATACTTTTCCAATATAAGCTAAAGCTATTTCCTGATTTTCTACCCTAAAAAACTGTTTTTTTCTTTCTTCATCCGACTGCAGGATTAATTGCTGCACAAATTCACCGCTCCCCAATATCCGTTCATCAGACTTTTCTCGTATACCCTGCCGAATCATATCCTTTACCGCTGTCCATCCTCCCTGCGACCGTATAAGCCCTCCTCCAATCAGATCGGATCGATGTCCTTGGTCAATGCCGTCTATGACAAACCGGCGATATCCCTTTTTTGCTTCACCTGCTTTTTTCCCAAACCATCCCAAAACATATTCTTTATCCTGCCAGTTATTTCTTGCTCTATCTAATATTACAGAATGCCCGCACCAACGATATCTGTCTAGTTTTTCAATCGAATCTACTATTTTTGCTCTTAGAGGGTTTAAATGTATGTAGCGAATTAGTTCCTTGAAATATGAATCTTCCTCAACCACTATCGATTTAAAACGGTTCTGGAATAAATGACCGTGCCTGCGATACCGACGATTGTAATATATCGCGTATCCGGTAAGAAACCTTTTCATATACTTTGACAAACCAGGTGGGCCACTTCGCAAAAGAATATGGGAATGATTACTCATTAAAGCCCATGCATAAATTGCCGTATTCATTTCCAGGGCAAGTGTTCCTAATCGATTCACAAAGTTTTTCCTGTCCTGATCATCATCTACGATTTGTCTTTGCTCAATACCCCTGATGATAACGTGGTGCAAAATCCCAGGAGCATCCAGCCTTGCTCGCCTCGGCATATTTACACTCCTTTCATAATTTTACAAAACACTATCACAATATGTCATTTTAGTCAAGGGCGTCCCCAAACTTGGCCCAAACTTGGCCTAATATTAAGCATCGCCAAAAGGAGAGCAGTGTCCGTGCCTGGGCGGGGTTGAAGCCAGATATCGGCCTTTTTGGCTGTCTCGGTTCGCCTGGAGTCGATAACTATCAGTTTGAGACCGTTCTTTAGAGCAGGTAGGATATCACGCCAAAACCATAAAAAACTCTGTGCGGGATTATTTGCCAGTATCATAAGACAGCGGGTCTCCGGCATCAGCGGGCTAAGACGAATGTTCGTACCACTTAGAATCAGACTCAACGTCTGAGCCGGACCGTCACATACATGCAACGGGCTCATATAATTGGGCGTCCCAAAAAGGGACTGAAAGCGTGCCCTAAATTCGTCGGAAGAGCTAATCTCCCCATTGGAAGCAACAAGCAAAGCTTCCGGGCCATACTCTTCTGTTATCTCCTTCAGCTTTCCGGCAATCTCATCTAATGCCTGATCCCAGCCTATTTGCTTCCACCTGTTCTGGCCCCTTTCCACCATCCTCTTCAACGGATGGCTGAGCCTCTTTGGATGATAGAAGAATTCTTTAGCCGCGTGAGACTTCACGCAGCCCCTAATCTGAGCCGCCGCCCTCTTTGATGCAGGAGAGTCATCAATCGCAACCGGCTCCACGCCCACAAACTCACCATCCCTGACCCTGACGCCAATTTTGCAGTGCTCTGCGCACAAACCACACATTGCATTTTTGACAGCTTCACTCATTTTATCCTCATTGCTTATAATTTTTTTGCCGTTATCACTTATTTCACTGAGGAGAAACAGTTTAGGCACAAGCCAGTATTGTTCTCTTCACCATTACCTTGGCTATCTGGATCTTCCACTTGTTCATAGATAGTGTCTTGACACCCTTAACAGCAGCTTCACCGGCGGCATCAGCACCGGCCTCATCTATTGTTTGGCGAGCAATCACTTCTTCTGCTGCTGTTGCCCGAAACGGTTTATTGAACACAGCATTAAGACATATCCTCCATGCCCCATTACTCACTGCCGCAGCACAGTTAACTATTGGGAAGTCAATTGATTTCCTGAGTGCAAACTTGTCAAAACCGATCCAGTAAATAGTATCTACAGGATATGTTCGGTCCGTGCTATGATCTCATCCTGAATCTCTGGGCTAAGGTTGACAAAGTAGGCACTGAAGCCACCTACCCTCACCACCAGGTTTCTGAATTTCTCAGGATTACGCTTTGCCTCCTTTAATACCTCTACATCCACTATGTTATACTGGATGTATGTTCCGCCTTGCCTTAAGAAACTATCGGTAAAATGAGTCAGTTTATTCCGAAGCTCCTTTGTTTTGAGCAGAGAAGCCGAAATGGTCGGGGTAAGAACGCTTGCCATAGAATCACTAAAGTCAGCCTTCAAAACTGAATTAAGCAATGCGGTAGGGCCGTATTTATCCATCCCCTGCACAGGCGCTAATGAACCATCAGAAAGGGGTTTGCCTGCCTTACGTCCATAAGGTAGAGCAGCCATACACATTCCCACCTGCCAGTGCCAGCCTTGTCCGCTTCTGACAACCATAAAGGGTTCTCCAAAGATATTTTTTTCAGATTCGATAAGGCTTGCCGTAAATTTTCCCACCTTCCTCACCATCTCGTCAGGCTCAACAAAGTCGTTGCCGTACTTGGGCACAGCAAGGCACATCCGCCTTATTTCCTCCCTTCTCTTATTGCCGCTGTTAAAATTATTATCCAGGGCATCAAGCAGTTCATCCATAGATATCTTTTTATCATCATAGACGAGTTCCTTTATGGCGGAAAGTGATTCAGCCGCAGGTATAATACCCCGGTCCTTTGCATTATTTATTTTATAATGGTAACACCCGCCGGCCTGATGATCCTTCCCGTTTTCTATGCAGCCCGGCATGAAAGCCGACACAAGGGGTTGACGAAAATTCAGGCATCTTGTACTGTCCCATATATTATTCAAAAAAGTTTGTTTTCGTATCATATGCTCAGTTTGTTTCTGAAAGGCCTGGTAGAATTCTTCAAAAGTCTTAAATGTTCTTGGATCGCCTGTTTCCGGCCCGAGACGCGTACCCGTTTTATGGGCAGTGCCATTATGTAACGCAAGGTCAACACACAGGGCAATATTGTAAAGAATATTGCTGTACAACGAAATTGGCGCATCGCCCGGACCAATATCGGAGCAACCGTTGGATGTCCAATTACGAGCGTGCTTAAGTTCAACTCCTCTTTTCTGCATAAGATTAACACAATGGTCAATATTATGGAACTGCGGCATACCCCCCACCGTTTTCCAGGCAGCCCATACAGCTTTCTCCATCAACCATGGGGCTATGTCTTTATGCCAACCTACTGCCACATGGGCACCTTCATAGCCGGTCAGTCCCAGTGTGTGTAATATTAGATAAGTCAGTTCATTGCAAATATCATGTCCTTCTTCGTCCGTTCCTGCCAGGCCAAGGCTGGTCGGAAGAGCGCTCCTCTGGTTGAATTCCCGGTTATTTACCACCGCGTGCACTTCTACGCGTGCGGCAAGCAGAAACAGGTCGCTCACCAGATCCACTGCATCCTCAAGAGTCAGACGACCCTCACTTAAGTCTTTTTTAAAAAACGGATAAAGATATTTATCAGGACGACCCCAAGTGGTTGGCCCATAAGCCATATTCACTTGTGCTATTGCCACATAAAGCAAAGCAACGCTCTGGATGGCCTCCCGAAAAGTTCTTGCAGGATTTTCCGGTACCCATTCACATATTCGAGCAATCTCCTCCAGCTCTTTTCGCCAGGCAGGGTCTGATTCCTTAACTGCCAGATCCCTGGCCTGGCCGGCATAACGCCTGGCAAAGGTGATCACAGCTTCCAAGCTCATGAGAGCGGCCTTCCAGAAATAATACTTATTAAGGTCGTTATCGCCGTTATCTGCAAAACGGTTCATACGTTCCTTGATCTCCTCGATAAAGCTCCGTAAGCCCCCATATATCAATCTATCCCAGAGAATAATTTCCGCCCACCACCCCTCCGATTCAATTTTACTGTTCCCGTTTTTCTGAAGGTTCTCATACCAGTCACCCATAAGCTCTTTGATAGTTTTGGTTGCCAACTCAGAATGAGTTTTACCCTGGAAGAATTTCACCCCTTCCGACATGAGTTCGAGGTCTTCTTTTGAGATAATAGCTTTTTCTACCATGCCGCCAAGGGTACTCTTACCTTCCTCTTCAGCCAGTAAGGGGGGCAGATAAGCGCCATCAAGTTCAGAATGGGGGTACACACCGCGAAAGTATTTGGTTATATTTCCTACTATCTTTTGGCCCTGGAATATTGGAACCGGAACCCCCTCAAGCACCTTCTTTGCAAGCTTAGCCCAGCGCAGATCCAGAGGATCTCCTTCACTCTCCTGCCAGGCTTGGATAGTCAGAGGTACTCGCTCCCCCGCCACTCTGGGCTTACATGTCAGTAGCAGATCTCTCAGTTGGGCAGCTCGCCCGCTCAATTGGATCTTATCAATATCTTCCAGTATGCTTTTATCGATATCCTTTATTGAAATATCAGTCTGCTCCATGACTATTCCTCCTGTTTCGTATTTATATCGGCGGTATTAAATTAATATCCTACACTTGACAAACATGTTTGTTTTTATATAAAATATTTATATATTTACTTCTTCTAACGTATTAACATTAATATTTCTTAATGTAGAGGAGATATTTTATGTCATCCGTAGCTTCCTTACCACGAAAGGAGATTTCGTCTGATGGTTTTAAACTTTATAAATGTCTCGGAGTTCTCCTCAAAGAATATCGGCAATTTCGTGATCTGAGCCAAGAGGCATTTGCAGAATCGATTCGCATCAGCGTTCGGGAATTACAAAATTGGGAAGCAGATCGTCATCGTGTTGGTATAGAAAACCTTCATGATCTTTCCGAAGCCACCGGAATTCCGATGCAGGTATGTGTCGCCCTTAATGCAGGCCAGTTCATCTGGTATTCACCACGGGATAGGCGGTTTGCTTACTCATTAATGGAAATAGAACATTTTGAGAGTGATGAACTATATAGATATCGTGGACATTCCGACGAAGAGATTCTTATAAAGAATGAGCAAATTACAACAGATATGCACATTAAATTGATCCTTTCATGCCATCACGATGTTTACGGTAAGAAAAGCCCTGTGGAAAGGCAAGTGATCAAGAAAGCCAGCATGATCCTCCCCGATCTGAATCGTATTATCTTTGACTGTTGGGGCCATTTTATGGGGTATCAAGTCTGCTTACCAGTAAAAAAAGTTGTGTATCAACAGCTCAAGAAAAAAAAGGTTTTCGAAGATTATTTAACAACTGAAAATATTAGTGATATTGCAACGTTACGTGAAGGCGTATTTTTCTTTTATTCTGTCTTTCGGGCCAGCGCCAATCTAGGATATCTGCTTAATAAGATTAATGCAGGATGCCTTGCTAAAATAGAACCGAAAAATAGATATATAGTTGCCGTCTATTCAGCATTAAAAGAGTCAACCAAAATGCTGATTGATTTGGGCATGAAGATAGTATTTAGAGATAAAAAGGAATGTGACTACGCACAACTTGAAACTGTCCCTACACTATATGAGATAGGATTAGATGTTCTGATGAGACCTTTTACGCCCTTTGGGACGTTAGGACGGATGATCGATAGATATGATAAAATATTAGGGCTAATCCCAAGATCTGACCCTTTAAAGCTTGATGACCCTTTAAAACTTGGTGGCTCTTTAACCGCAAATAAAGATACCCGCTTACGTAATCACGTTTTCGGAGGTATTAACAATCAGAATTCTCAAGAAGTGATAGAAATTCAACGACCTGATAAATCAAGAATGTTTATCTGCCCTAATCCAAAATGCACTTTTTATGGTAAAGCAGAAGAGGGCAATATTATTCTCAATGGAAAATATCGGACAAAAGAAGGCGCTTGCTTTCGCCAATTTCTTTGCAAAAAATGTAATAAATCTTTTTGCATTAGAACGGGTAGTATCTTTTATGGTCTCCGATCTCCGGACGAAAAGGTTCTTAAAGCCCTTAAACTTCTGGCCAAAGGAATGCCTTTACGAGGAGTAGCAAATAACTTGGGAGTAAAGCTCGATACGGTTCGACGTTGGCTCAGGATTGCGGCAGAACAGGGTGGGAAATACGACGCACTGCTGATTAAGGAGTTAAATGTCTCCCAGGCAGAATTAGACAGCCTATGGGCTTTCGTAAAAAAGAATTCCCTTTCCAAACGGGCGCTTCTTTGGAAAGGGATGTACGAAGTTAATAGATAGGGATTAATTGCTTAAGGAACGTTAAAACAAGCAACAGGCATTATCCTCGTTTTTTAAATTGCTCTTCCCAGATTGTAACCCTCATAAATAGCTTCCAGTGCCCTGCGAGGGGAGACACAGTCGCCCACGGCATAAAGTTCATTAAC
>DYJH01000007.1 GCA_020723255.1 Desulfonema limicola
AAAAATTCCTGTGATGATTTTTCCTCAGCTTAATGCTTTTTCACATAAATCTTTTTCTTATCATAATGAAATAACATCGGATCGTATCAGAACGCTTTACAAAGCTACAGAAAGTCAGATCCCGCCAATAATTGTTACAACACCTGGCGCATTGGCCGGAAGACTTATACCAAAAGATGAATTATTAAGTTTTTCTGAGCTTATTGCAGAGGGTGAAGAAATAGAAACAGATACTTTTATATCAAAACTGGTTGAAGGAGGTTACTGTAGAACTGCAATTGTTGAAGAACCCGGAGATTATTGTATCAGAGGCGGAATTATTGATGTTTTTACGCCTCTTTATCCCGATCCTTTAAGAATTGAGCTTTATGGAGATCTTGTTGAATCTATAAGATTTTTTTCAGCATCAAGCCAGAGAAGTTTAAAAGTTGTCAAAGAAGCGGTAATCCTTCCTGCAAAAGAGGCGATAGTTAAAAACAAAGATCTAAACCATATTATCAGTCGAATAAGAGAACTCGCAGCAGGTCTTGATATTCAAGTTTCTAAAGTCAGAGAAATGATCGATAAATTAAAAAACGAAAGAATTTTGCCTGATATTGAAAGTCCGAGCTGTCTGGTTTATTCAAAGCTTGACTCTCTATTTAACTATCTTCCCCCAAATTTCATTTTTATCCTGGATGAATCTGAAAGGCTCAAACAAGTAACTGTTGAGCTTTTTGAAAAGGAATTTAACAATTATACGTGTGCATCTAACGAACAGAGATTGTGTATCGACCCTGAAAGCAAATACCTATCCTGGAACGAAATACAACGGATAATCAATGAAAAAAAGCATTATAACTTCAGGTCTGTCGGATTTTTCAGGAGTAATGAAAAAAAGCGTTATTCAATCAAATGTGATAATTTTATAAAAGTTAATGATTCCGTGGTTGAGGATCTGAAAAACCGTGTTAAAAAAGAAAACCATCTCTTGCCTCTTGTGCAATGGATTAATGATAAAAAGAACTTACGCTGTACTATTTTGATTGTTTGCAGCACCATATCACAGGCTGAAAGAATTAAATCGCTCTTATCGTCTTATGGTATTATTACGCAAATAAAAGAAGATTTTTCCGATAGGTTAAATATCAAAGGAGAAGCTTATATTTGTCTTGGGCGAATTTCTTCTGGTTTTGTTTATCTTGAAGAGTCATTGGCAATAATAACAGAAGATGAAATTTTTGGTGCAAAGCATCATGTGCAAAAGCAATTTTCGAAGAAATCGGCGTCTACTGTTCTTGCTTTTGAAGATTTAAAAAAAGGAGATCTTGTAGTTCATGATGATCATGGAATAGGAAAATACGAGGGCATTGTAAAACTTAAGATAGAAGGTTTCATAAATGATTTTCTCCTTATAATATATAAAGATGATGACAGGCTTTATCTTCCGGTCGATAAGATGAACATTGTTTATAAATACATGGGAGTTGACGGAATTGTGCCGGTTCTTGATAAAATGGGCGGAAAATCATGGGATAGACTTAAAGAGCGTGTTAAAAAATCCGCTGAGAAAATTGCCGGCGAACTTCTTAAATTATACGCAACGAGAGAAGTCAGCGCCGGGTATGCATTTAATAAACCGGACAGCTATTTTAAAGATTTCGAAGCCGGATTCACCTATGAAGAAACGCCTGATCAGCTTCGGGCAATTGATGATGTTTTGGGTGACATGGAAAACAAAACTCCCATGGACAGGTTGGTATGCGGTGATGTAGGATATGGTAAAACCGAAGTGGCTCTGAGAGCATCTTTTCTTGCAATTAACAGCGGTAAACAGGTAGCGGTACTTGTTCCTACAACAGTTCTTGCGGAACAGCATTTTATAACTTTTTCTGCACGATTTGATAAATACCCGGTTAAAATTGAATGTCTCAGCAGATTTAGGGCTATAAAGGAACAGAAGAGAATAATATCCGAACTATCATCAGGAAAAGTAGACGTTGTTATCGGGACTCACAGGCTTTTACAAAAAGACGTTGTTTTTAAGGACCTCGGTCTTATTGTGCTTGACGAAGAGCATCGGTTTGGCGTCAAGCACAAGGAAAAGCTTAAAAAATTAAGGACCAATGTAGATGTGCTGGCATTGACTGCAACTCCGATTCCAAGAACATTGCATATGTCTTTAACAGGAATACGAGATATCAGTGTTATTTCGACACCGCCTGAACATCGCAGGTCTATAATAACTTATGTTACCGAATTCGATGAAGCCCTTGTTGCTGAAGCGGTTAGAAAAGAACTTGGCAGAAAAGGCCAGATATATTTTGTTCATAACAATATTTTTTCTATAGAAAAAATCGCAAGAAAATTACAATTGCTTATCCCCGAAGTAAAAATTGGCATTGCACACGGCAGGCTGGGTGAGGATGATCTTGAAAATGTTATGTATAAATTTGTAAATAAAGAAATAGATATGCTTGTTTGCACAACAATTATTGAGTCCGGCCTCGATATACCTTCGGCTAATACAATAATTGTAAACAGAGCCGATAAATTCGGACTGGCGCAAATATACCAATTACGTGGCAGAGTGGGACGGTCTGATGAACAGGCTTATGCTTATCTTTTTATTCCGAAAGACAGTATCCTTGGAAAAGATGCTCAGAAACGGTTAAAAGTGTTGATGGAACACAGTGATCTTGGTTCAGGGTTTCAGATAGCAATGAACGACTTAAGAATAAGGGGAGGGGGTACAATATTGGGTGCTTCCCACTCAGGGCATATTGCAGCTGTGGGTTATGAAATGTTTCTAAAGCTCATGGAAGAAGCAGTATGCGAGCTTAAGGGAGAACCTGTAAAAGAAACAATAGAACCAGAAATAAATGTTTCCATATCAGCTTATTTTCCTGAATCATATGTGCCTGATATTGATCAAAGACTTGCAGCATACCGCCGTCTATCAAAAATGACGGAGATTTACGAAATCTCAGATTTTAAAGCCGAACTGGCGGACAGATTCGGGCCTCTGCCTGAGGAGGCTTCCAATCTGTTGCTCAAAATCATGCTTAGGATATTATCGCAAAAATCAGGTATTAAACGCCTAACTTTAAAAGACCGCCAGCTTTTGCTGTATTTTGAACAGCAACAAAACATAAATAATCTATCGGAACTTATTAATATGGTTATTATAAATAAAGACCGGTTTGAATTTACCCCCGATCATATTTTTAAAGTAAAATTGCCTAAATATAGTTTTATCAGGCAAATAGGTGAAGTTAAAAACATCTTGAAAGAAATTGCACAACGTGTTAGCGGTTAACTCTTCAGTCCATCAATATTGATGGACTCGTAAAAAGTCCGTCTTAACCTAATAAAACCAAAGTATTTGGCGATCGGATATTTATGAAAAGCAAACTTGATACATATACAAACAATATAGCTATAATTTTTGTTATGATAATAATTCAAGGTGGTTTTATCTACCAAGGATTATGCAGAGCCGAATTGGTGGACAGGGTTGTAGCTGTAGTCAACAATGATATTATTACACTTAACGACATAACAGAAGCCACCAAAATTTACATTGAAAAAATCAAATCACTCGGTTTTAGTCCGGAAGAAGAGCGTGAAATGCTTTTTAAAATGCGTGAGGATATGCTGGATCAGCTTATTAACCAAAAGCTTACCGATCAGGAGATTAAAAAGTATGGGCTTTCCGTAACTGACAAAGATGTCGATAATGCTATTGAGCGAATAAAAGAGGCTAGGTATTTTACTGACGAAGATCTAAGAAATATGGTAACTAAAGATGGCATGAGTTTTGACGAATTCCGCAAGGCAATTAAAGAAAATATTCTCAGATCGAAAATACTTGATATGGAAGTTAAATCAAAGATTGTAATAACAAAAGATGACATGAAAGGATATTATGAAAGTCATAAGAATGATTATAAGGAACGGAAAAAATATCATCTTTTCAATATAATAAAAAAATTGGATGCAAACGCTTACGAGAATGATAAAAACGAAGCTATGTCTGCAATGGAAAAAATTTATGCTAAACTAAAGGAAGGGCAGCCATTTGAAGAAGTCAGCAAGGATTATGCGGAGTCATCCGGCATAGAGAGCGCTGATTTGGGAACATTCAAACTGGATGAATTATCACAACAAATACAGGATGCAATAAAAAATCTTAAACAAAAAGAATTTACCGGAATAATTGAAACTGATTTTGGTTGCCAGATAATCTATTTGAAAGATATCGAAACTAAGCCCGGCAAATCGCTTGATGAAGCTTCTGCTGAAATACAAGAGGCACTGTTTAATGATATAACCAACAAAAGATTTAAAGAATGGATAGAGCAACTGAGGAAAAATTCTTATATTAAGATTATCAAATAATAATATATCATTAAACTGAGCAAACATATCTCAATCTTTTGAACCTTATCGGGGTATAACATAGATGCCAAATTACACAATGCCTGCAATAGTTCTTAGGCGTGTAGATTTTGGGGACTATGATTTAATATTGACTTTATTCACATTGAATAAGGGCAAAATATCCGCTATTGCAAAGTCTGCGAAAAAGAGTGCAAAGCGTTTCGGCGGAATTCTTGAATTATTCTCGGTCATCCAGATTGTGTGCAGTCCCACTAAAGACAAAGAGCTTATGTTATTGCAGGAGGCATCCCTTATTAATTCATTTTCCGGCATAAGAGGAGATTTAAAAAAAACCGCATATGCGGGTTATTTTTCTGAAATGATAATAGTATGGTCGGAAGTAGGGTCAGAGCAGGATAATATTTACCACCTGTTATACTATATACTCGAACAAGTGGATAAAAGCCAAATACCTGAAGAAATATTAAGCATTATTTTCCAGATGAGGTTTGTCGCTATAGCCGGCATTAGTCCTGATTTGTCCGTATGCATGATATGCCGCACCGGGATAGACAGCATAAAAGAAGATCGCGTCACTTTTGACTTTTCAAAGGGAAGAATTATATGCCCAAAATGTGCATATGCATCTGCAAACAGGCTGTTTCTTTCCAAAGGCACAATTAAAAGGCTTGGCTGGATAGAAAGCGGTGATTTATCCAAGGCTCTAAAAATACGATTTACTTCTTTGGCGGTAAAAGAAAGCCTGGATTTTGTTGAATCATACACAACTTACCATCTTGGTAAAGAGTTGCAAAGCCTTAAATTTTTAAAACAGATCAGGAAGAAAGATGCATAATACTAATAAATTGTTAGAATCAGGATATCCTGAAGCGTCAGCCCCCTGCCGTATTGATATGGGCGGAACTTTGGATATAAGCACGTTTTATTATCCCCTGATGTATCTTAAGCCATGCACATTTAATATTGCTGTTAATTTAAGAACCAGAGTTTATGTTCTTCCGTTTGATAAAGGAAAGGTCAAAGTCTCTTCACGGGGCTTCAAAAGCGCTGCATTTTCCATTGAAAAATCGCCTTTTAACCATCCTCTTGGACTGATGTTTGCTGTTGCATCATTTTTCAGAGCAGATGGTGTACATATTATAATTGATTCATCATCTCCTCCGAGAAGTGCTTTGGGCGGATCTTCTGCCGCTGCGGTAGCTCTTATAGCGGCATTTTCAAAATTATATGAACAAACAGGCAAGAAACCCATGTCCAGGCAGCAAATCGTTCTCCTTGCGCATGCAATCGAACAAAGCGTTGCAGGTGTGCCATGCGGTTTGCAGGATCAGCTTGCAGCAGCTTTTGGGGGAGTTAATGCATGGTGCTGGAAGCGCCGATTAGATGGGGTTCCATATACAAAGAGAACCATATTGAAAAAGGATTTTTTTGCAGATTTCAAAAAGAATCTGCTTCTTGCATATTGCGGTATTCCGCATGAATCAAAAAATATTAACAGCATATGGGTTAGTCAGTTTGTTTCCGGTAAACACCGTGATCTATGGAGTGAGATAGTTGCCTGCACAAATAATTTTGTTGACGCCTTATCAAGCCGGAATTTTCATGAAGCCGCTTTATTTATGAATAAAGAAACTGAAATAAGAAAAAAAATGACACCGGGTGTTTTAGATGATATAGGACGTAAGCTTGTAAAAGCGGCTGTATATAATAACTGTGGGGCAAGGTTTACCGGGGCAGGAGGCGGAGGCTGCATTTGGGCTATAGGAGAGGTTTCGGACATTGAAAAATTAAAGACCAAATGGGAGTCCGTTCTTTCACAAAAAAAAGAAGCCTGCCTGCTTAATATCGAGCCGGATCCTGAAGGTTTGATTATAAAGTAATAAGAGGTATGGAAAATGAATTTTCAAGATGTGATCCTGACGTTGCATAAATACTGGTCACGCAAGGGATGTGTGCTTATACAATCATATGATATGGAAGTCGGCGCCGGCACTTTTCATCCTGCCACGTTAATGAAGGCTTTGGGGCCTGAGCCATGGAATGCGGCTTATGTTCAGCCGTCAAGGCGCCCAACGGACGGTCGGTACGGGGAAAATCCAAACAGACTTCAGCATTACTACCAGTATCAGGTAATACTCAAGCCGTCTCCTGCTGATGTTCAGCAGCAATATCTGATGAGTTTAAAAGCCCTTGGGATAATCCCTCTCGATCATGACATAAGATTTGTTGAAGACGACTGGGAATCCCCTACTCTTGGAGCTTCAGGCCTTGGGTGGGAAGTGTGGCTGGATGGGATGGAAATAACACAGTTTACATATTTTCAGATAGCAGGAAGCATAGATCTTCATCCGGTATCTGTTGAGATTACATATGGACTTGAAAGAATAGCAATGTATCTGCAAGGTGTTGATAATGTGTATAATCTTAAATGGAATGAATCTATTGCTTACGGAGATATCTATCATCGCCAGGAGGTAGAACAGTCAACCTATAATTTCGAAAAAGCCGACATTAATTTTCTGCAAAATCTTTTTGAAAAATATGAAGCAGAGTCTTTAAGAATAATTAAAGAATCGCTCGTATTTCCTGCCTACGAGTACTGTCTGAAATGCTCGCATACCTTTAACCTTCTTGACGCCCGCGGTGCAATCAGTGTCACCGAAAGAACCGGTTATATAGCAAGGATCAGAAATCTTGCGAGGGCATGTGCGGAAGAGTATTTGAATCAGAGAAAATCCATGGGCTTCCCTCTGCTTCAAAAGAGTTGATTGTGCATAATAATTTATGGACTCTTAATCAGTCCTGCATATTTATAGTTTTTGAATACCGAGGTAAAAATGGAAACTCTATTACTTGAAATCGGAATGGAAGAAATTCCTGCCAGCTATATCAAACCGGCATTGAGCGCGCTTTCTGATATTCTTACGCAAAGGCTGACCGAGGAAAGAATAAAGCATGGGAATTCAGAAACATTCGGAACACCAAGGAGACTTTCAATATGTGTTTATGATGTTTCTGCAAAGCAGGATTCTCTTACTACCGAGATTATCGGGCCGCCGGAAAAAATAGGGCTCGACGGCAACGGACATCTGACTATGGCCGGGAAAAAATTTGCTGAAAAAATGTGTATCAGTTCAAAATCCGTTAATGTCAAACAAACTGAAAAGGGATCTTATCTTTATGCGGTCAAAACAGAATCCGGCATAGAGAGCAAAGCCGTCTTAAAAAGAATGCTTCCACAGGTTATTTCTGAAATTCCTTTTCCAAAAGTCATGAAATGGGCAGATCTTGATATCAGATTTGCAAGACCAATCCAGTCTGTTGTTGCTCTTTTAGGAAGGCAACTTATTTCTTTCAGGCATGGCAATATAAAGAGCTCAAGAAATACTTTCGGCCATAGGTTTTTATCACCAGGTAAAATAAGCATAAATCACCCTGGTGAATATATTGAAAAGCTGAAAGGAGCTTTCGTAATTGCAGATATTGATGAAAGAAGAAACAATATCAAAGAGAATATCGAAGAGATTGCAGCAAAACTTGACGGTAAAGTGCTGCACGACGATGAACTTGTGGATATCGTAACTAACCTTGTCGAATATCCGGTGCCGGTTGCCGGAAATTTTAACAGATCTTATCTTGAAGTTCCCGATGAGGTCCTTATAAATTCAATGCGCGAACATCAGAAGTATTTTGCGATAGTTGATGCCAACAACAGGCTGTTGCCAAATTTTATCGCTGTTAATAATACGAAGGCTCAAAATATGCAGGCAGTTATAAAAGGCCACGAAAGAGTTTTAAAAGCCCGCCTTGAAGATGCAAGGTTTTTTTACAAAAGCGACATGAATATTTCTCCTGATGAATGGGTGGAAAAACTTAAGGGAGTACTTTTTCAGGCAAAGCTTGGCACTATGTACGATAAAACTCAACGCATTGAAAAATTGGTTGGATACCTTGCTGATGAAACAACTGTTGATTCTGAAACCAAAAAACAGGCCCTGAGGGCTGGAAGACTGTGCAAAGCAGATCTTGTCAGCCATATAGTGGGAGAGTTTCCGAAGCTTCAGGGTATTATGGGAAGAATATATGCTGCAAATGCCGGGGAAGAAAGAAATGTTGCTCTTGCCGTTGAAGAGCATTACAGACCGGCATATTCAGGCGGAGAACTTCCTGAAACTACAATTGGCGCGATAGTTGGGATAGCTGATAAGATAGATTCTATTTGCGGCTGCTTTTCAGCAGGACTTATACCCACGGGTGCTTCGGATCCTTACGCACTGCGAAGGCAGGGAATCGGCATAATTCAGATAATGCTTGATAAAGGGTTTTCTTTTTCATTAAGAAACCTGATTGACAAAAGCCTCGCACTTTTTGAAATCAAAGATGCTGTAAAAGCAAGCGGCGCAGCAGATAATGTTTACAGTTTTTTGCTAGGCCGTATTTCTCATCTTCTTGCAGAAGACGGCTATTCAAAAAATGTGGTCTCGGCAATTATAAGTATTTCCATAAACCATGTGCCTGATGTCTGGCAAAGAGCAAGGGCGCTTGAAAAACTGAAAGCAGCTCCCGACTTTGAACAGCTTGCAATAACATTTAAACGGGTAGTTAATATTATTAAAAAATCAGCTCCTGAAAGCGCCGCCTTCAAAACCGATGTCAATGAGAAATTGTTTGAAAAAGAGTGCGAGCCGGCTTTGTTTGCAGCGTATAAAAATATAAAAATGCGGGTATCGGAAAATCTTGAAAAGGGAGCCTATGAACAGGCCATGCTTGATATTGCGTCTCTTAAGAGTCCGGTTGACGGTTTTTTTGACGGGGTTTTGGTAATGTCTGAAGATGAAAATATCCGCAACAACCGGTTGGCCATGCTAAGATCTATTTCCGACCTTTTTGCATTATTTGCGGATTTTTCAAGACTGTGAAAACTTAAAACAAACGGAGGATAATATGCCTTTTGATCCTGATATGGACAAAATTTTAAAGCAGTGGAAGTGCGAGGAAACAGGTCTTGTTGTTTCCATAAATCGTTATGGAGACGGCGAAGCAAAGCTCCAGATAGGCCCGAGAGTGTTTACAAGAAAAGACGGAAACGAAAGCCAGCGCAAGGCGGGTCGTCTTACAATTGAAGATCTTATGTGGTTTTATGAAATTATTGATGAAGTAAAAGATGAGCTCTCTAATCTTGCCGGTCCTAAATGACGGGCTTGATCTGAATAGTCGGTAAGAATATGTCAGATTTTATTCATCCAGATATTGTCAATAAAGTTGAAAGCTTAAGGTCAGCGCTTCACAGGCATAATTATTGTTATTATGTGATGGATGATCCTCAGATTTCCGATTCGCAGTACGATAAGATGATGCAGGAACTGATCGAACTTGAAGCAAAATACCCTAAACTGTCAAGTCCGGATTCCCCGTCAATGAGAGTCGGAGCCGCACCTGCCAAGAAATTTGAGTCGATAAGACACTCTGTTAAAATGTTAAGCCTCGAAAATGCATTTTCTGACGCAGATATTTTAAATTTTGACAGGCGTGTAAAAGCGGATCTTATGACGGATGAGTCAATCCTTTATACAGCGGAACCTAAGATGGACGGTGTCGCTGTTGAGCTTGTATATGAAAACGGAAGGCTTATATCCGCTTCTACAAGAGGGGATGGAGAAACCGGCGAAGATATAACCGCAAATGTCAAAACAATACGCTCTGTCCCGATATTGCTTCAACCGCATAAAAAAGAGCAAATAATTCCTGCACGTCTTGAGGTAAGAGGGGAAGTTGTAATAAGCAGGCAAGGCTTTAAGCGTCTTAATGAAGACATGCTTTCCCAGGGTCTGGCGTTGTTTGCCAATCCCAGAAATGCTGCAGCCGGATCTTTAAGACAGCTTGATTCGAAAATTACTGCAAAACGACCGCTTGAAATTTATTTTTATGGCATTGGTGAGGTGGAAGGTCTAAGTTTTAAATCGCACTGGGATTGGCTTTATGCTTTGAAGGAACTTGGGTTCAGAATTAATTCCCACATAAAACCAAAAATAATTATAGACGCTGTTTGTAAATATTACAAAGAGCTTGAAGATATGCGAGATGAGCTGCCTTACGACATTGATGGCATGGTAATAAAAATAGATTCTATGCAGTTTCAGGAGCAGCTTGGAACTAGAGCAAGAAATCCCAAGTGGGCTTTGGCATGTAAATTTAAAGCCATACAGGAAACCACCAGAGTGCTTGATATTCTTGTGCAGGTGGGACGCACCGGCGCCGTTACGCCTGTCGCCTGCCTCGAGAGCGTCAATATCGGAGGAGTAAATGTAAGCCGAGCAACGCTGCATAACGAAGATGAAATCGAAAAGAAAGATATCAGAATAGGGGATACCGTTCTTATCCAGCGAGCAGGTGACGTTATACCCGATATTGTAAAGGTTATTGACAGTGCAAGAACCGGAAACGAAAAGATTTTCCATATGCCGAAAAATTGCCCTTCATGTGATTCACAACTTATTCGTGACGAAAACGAGGCTTCTGTAAGATGCATAAACGATGCCTGCCCGGCAAAAATAAAGGCGCAGATAGAGCATTTTGTTTCTAAAAGAGCTTTTGATATAGATGGCCTTGGAGAAAAGCTGATTGATCAGCTTGTTGAAAAAAAATATTTATCTTCCTATGCTGACATTTTTTATCTGGATAAAGAAAAATTGGAAGGCTTGGACCGTATGGGCTTGAAATCCGCCGAAAACCTCCTTTATGCTATTGAAAAAAGCAAAAACATAACGTTAGCCCGGTTTATTCATGCGCTCGGAATACGTCATGTGGGGGAGCATATAGCTGAAATACTCGCATCGAAGTATGGCGAATTTGAGAAACTTTCCGGCGCTACTTATGATGATTTAAAAAATATAAAAGGAGTCGGTCCTGTTGTATCTCAAAGTATCATTGATTTTCTCAGTCGGAAGGATAATCTTATAAAGATAGAGCGCATACTAAATAGCGGTGTCAGAATCCGATATGAAGGAAGCAGAAAAAATACAGTTCTTGAGGGGAAAGTTTTTGTTCTTACGGGTACACTTGAGACCATGACAAGAAATGAAGCCATAATAAAGATAAAGTCTCTGGGCGGAAAGATAAGTGAATCAGTCAGCAAAAATACCGATTATCTTGTTGCAGGCAAATTCCCTGGCTCAAAGATTGAAAAAGCAAAAGCGGCAGGAGTTGAAATAATTGATGAGAACAGCCTTAAAGCCCTGACAGAACCGTAATAGCGAGCGCATTCTCCGCTGCTTGCAGCGGAGAATCTTCAAAGCTGATATGCAGCAATGGAGGATATGAAAATATGAAAGATAAGACAAGAGTCCATGTTGTAATTTTCGGAAGGGTTCAGGGTGTTTTTTTCAGGTTGGAAACAAAGCAGATTGCGGATAGTGTGAATGTTTCCGGCTGGGTGAAAAACAACAGAGACGGTACCGTTGAAGCTGTTTTTGAAGGAGAAAAGGAGGCAGTTGAATCTGTTGTTAAATGGTGCAAAAAAGGGCCGCCTCATTCCAGAGTTAGCCGCGTTGATTTGGTTACAGAAGATTATAAGGGCGAATATGAAGGCTTTGATATATGTTTTACAGATAAAAAAAGCGGCCTGTTCAATAAATTACAATAAACGGGCCGCTTTAAAAATGGATTTCGTTTATTCTGTTCCTCTGAGCTTTTTGCCGGGACGGAACTTGACAACTGTACAAGCTTTGATTTTGATGGGTTCACCTGTTTGAGGATTGCGGCCTTTTCGGGCTTTCCTGCGGACTTTTGTAAAAGTGCCGAAACCAACTAGAGTAACTTTGCCGTCTTTTTTCTTAAGAGTCTTTGCTATGCTGTCCATAATTGAGTTAAGCGCAGCTGCTGCCGCTGTTTTAGAGATTCCAGCATCTTCTGCTGCCTTGTCCACTAATTCTGCTTTTGTCATAATACGTTACCCCCCCTTTTATTTGTTATTGGTTAATGTGGAAGATCCTTGCCCATGTTGCAAATACAGCAGCATAAATTCGATGTCAAGTAAAAACAGCATGATTCGTACATTTTTTTATATAAAACGCTTTCAAACTGTGTTTGGCCGGCATTTATATAGCCCTTAAAAGCCGGGCATCAACTCCGTCAAGGGGTGATGGGTTATAAATTCTATATAATTAAAACAGAGCATTAACAAAATTCTTAAGGTCAAAATCCTGCAAGTCATCAATGCTTTCGCCTATTCCAATATATCTGATCGGTAATTTGAAAGCATTGCATATGCTGATCACAATACCTCCTTTGGCTGTCCCGTCAAGCTTTGTAAGCACAATGCCGGTTACCCCGATTGCTTCATTAAAAAGTTTCGCCTGTGATAAAGCATTCTGACCGGTTGTCGCATCAAGCACAAGAAGAATCTCGTGAGGGGCATCAGGCATTTTTTTGGAAACCGTGCGCTTTATCTTTTTCAGCTCTTCCATAAGATTTATCTTTGTGTGAAGCCTTCCCGCGGTATCTATAATAACGACATCATTATTTCTGGCCAAAGCTGCTTCAATGCCGTCATAAGCAACAGCGGCAGGGTCGGCATTATGCATCTGCTTTACTATTTCGGCGCCTGCTCTTTGCGCCCAGATTGCGAGCTGCTCGACAGCAGCCGCACGAAAAGTGTCTGCCGCCACAATCAGCACCTTTTTGCCGGCAGCAGCATATCTAGCTGCAAGCTTTCCAATGGTTGTGGTTTTCCCGACTCCGTTTACCCCCACCACCATGATTATGTGCGGTTTAGCCATGATTTTTTGCGGCTCTGCAATATTGTTATTTAATAGCGCAATGATTTCCTGTTTAAGAATTTCATTCAACTGGTCAGGGGCAGATATGGAGGAAGTTTTTTTTGAGATGCTCTTGATAAGATCGTTTGCTGTCTGAACTCCTATATCGGATGTTATAAGCAGTTCTTCGAGCTCTTCAAGCATATCATCGTCTATGCTCTTTTTTCCTGAAAATATATTTACAAGCCCGTCTGAAATTTTTTGGCGTGTTTTTGAAAGGCGCTCTTTAAGACGTTTAAAATATCCCCCGCTTTCAGGTTCTGATGAATCAGTTGTCACCACCTCCGGCAAGCCGGATGTTTCCTTCTCCGGTGTAATTTTTTCTTTTATTCTGCTGAACCAGCCCAATTATATATCTCCTGTTTAATTTATAGTAGCGCTCTGTCTCTCTAAGTTTACCGAAACAATCTTTGAAACACCCATATGCTCCATTGTTATTCCAAAAAGCATGTCAGCAAACTCCATACTTTTTTTATTGTGGGTTATCATCACTATCTGCGATTTCTCGCCGATGATTTTAAGAAGATTATTAAAGCGATATACATTGGATTCATCTAGAGGAGCGTCAATTTCGTCCATAATGCAAAACGAAGCGGGTTTAAGAAGAAATATTGCAAAGATAAAAGCTATGGCGGAAAGGGCTTTTTCTCCGCCGGAGAGCAGGCTCATTCTTGTTAGCTTTTTACCGGGCGGATGTATCATATATTCCACTCCTGTTTCCAAAGGTTTGTCGGGCTCTGTAAGAACGAGGCTTGCACTGCCTCCTTCGAAAAGACTGGGGAAAACCTCCTCAATTTTTTTATTGACTTCATTAAACGTTTCCAAAAAACGCTCCTGTGATATTTTGTTTATCTTCCTTATAACCTTATGAAGATCATCAATAGCTTTGACAAGATCTTCGCGCTGCTTGGTCAAAAAATCATAACGCTCTTCAAGCTCTTCGTACTCTTTTATAGCGCCTAGATTGACATCGGTAAAATCTCCGATTTTTCTCCGGCTTCTCTCAAGCTCTTCTTCCATCTCTTTGACGCCTGATTGAGATAGATCCTCTAAAGATTCACAGGCAAATCTGGCTTCGGAAAGATCGGTCTGGTACCGGTCTTCAAATCTTTTGGCTATATTTTCCCTCTGTATTTGCCTTTGAGACTGTTCGATTTCAAGAAGGCGCAGTTTTTCCAAAGTCTGTTCGCGTTCATTTTTAACATCAGAAATAAGATTATCGTGTTCTTTCAGCCTGGTATCAATTGCATAATAATCATCCTCGTTGTTTTTAAGCGCCTTGCTAAGAATTTCAGCTTTTTTGTATATTTCGGAAAGAGTCTGTTCGTTTTCTGCAATTTTCTTCTTCGATGCATCCATCCTGTTGGCTTTTTCCACTATATCGCGCCCTGCGGTTTCCATCTGACTGATTAGATCATGATGAAATTCTTTAAGCCGGTTAAGTGAGTTGTTCCCGTTTTCAAATTTGGCATTTAAAGATGTAAGATTTAATTTAAGATCTACAACTTTTTGGTCATAGGAAGCAAGTTCAGCGGATGCATCCTCTATATTGACTGAAATCAGGTTAACCTTTTCACGGGCTTCAGACACTTCATTTTCAACTTTTGAAAGCGCTTCATTATATTTAGCAATTTCTTCATCAATATCACTTTCTTCACCCATCAGCTGTTCTTGTTCAAGCTGAACAATTTCTAAGTGGCGTTTTGCATGTTTTAATTCTTCTGAAATCTTGTAAAGAAATTTTTCGGCTTCGGTCTCATCCAGCCTGGCTATGCGTTCCCTCTCTTTGATCTTCTGCATGGCAATTTCGGCAGATTTTAATTCGGATTCAATAGATTTTTGCATTATGCGGGCATCTTCTATCTTATGTTCAATATTGGCTATATGTTTTTCTAGTTCCTTGATCTCATTTTTCTTTGTAAGGATTCCGGAGAAACTGTCAGCGCTTCCGCCCGCTATCGTTCCATTGTGTGAAATTATATCTCCATTTTTCGTAACAACAGTCTGAAAAGCGCCATTACTGTTAAAAATGCTGAGCGCTTCATTAATATCTTGTGCAACAACAACATGCCCGATAAGAGTATCAACTGTTTTTTCGAAACCGGGTTTAATTGAAATATGGTTTATAAGTTTTTTTGAAAAATCAGGATTTTTATAATGCTCGCATTCCAGTTTTTTCATGGATGAAACAGGTACAAACCCGCTGCGGCCTGCTTTGTTTTCTTGAAGAAATCCTATCAAAGACCGGCAGGTATTCTGGTCTTCAACCACTACATACTGGAGATATTCTCCAAGCGCCGCTTCGGTGGCAGTTTCAAAAGAAGGTTCAGGCGCTATAATATCGGCTATGAGTTCTTTCATGCCACCTGCCGCAATGCTTTCAAGTCCGTCGCTTTTACGGCAATGTTTCATTATTGCCCTGACTCCATCCTTATACCACTCGAAATTGTCCTCCATCTTTTTTAAAGTTACATATGCGGATCTCAGTTTGTTTTTTTCCATATCCAGGCTTTGAACTGTTTTTATCTGAATGCCTAGCAGTTTGCTTTTTTCTTCAAGCTGTTTTTTAATTCCGCCTTCCTCTTTTACAATTCCATCAATATTTTTTTTGCATGATTCGATAGCTTTTTTAGCATTTGATTCTGCATCCGTAACTTCAAATACTTTTTTTGTCGCAAGGGCATGTTCTTCGTCTGCTCTTTTAAGCCGCCTTTTTAAATTTTCTTTGTTGTTTGAAGCGTTTTGATAAATGTTCTTATACCTTGCTTCGTGAGCTACAAGATTCATTAAATTCGTTTTACAGGCATCAAGCTCACGGTTATATTCACCAAGCCGGTTTCTGCTGTGTGAAGAAGCGTTGCGTTCTGCTTCCAGGTTGGCGTGCGTCTTGTTTATTTCATCCTTGACAGTAAGAGTTTGTGATTCAACTTGGGATATTTCGGAAATTATTTTTTCGTTTCTCTCATTCAGGGTCGTGCGGGCTGATTCCAGTTCGGAAATTTCTGCGACAAGTCTTTTCTCATCATTGCGAAGATGCAGCAGGTCATTTTCAAGCCTGTCGGCATTGCGCTGAATTTCAAATATGCCTGATTTCTGCTCGGTAATTTCATGATTTTTTCGGGTTAGCTTGAGTTTTATTTCTTCTACAATTGCATCCAGCTTTTGCAGTTTGGATATATGGTCTGAATCAGTATCTCTCAAATCTTTTAAAATTCTATCAGTTTCATCAATGAATCTCGTATATTCATCGAAATAATAAAGCGTAATATGAATATCGAGTTTTTTAATCCGATCCTGCAGGTTCTTGTAAATTTCGGCCTTTCTTGCCTGTCGTTTTAATACCGCCATCTGCCGGTTAATTTCGGAAATAATATCCGTAACCCTCAAAAGATTCTGGTTTGTGGCTTCTACCTTCCGCAGCGCTTCATTTTTCCTGCTGTTATAACGGGTAACGCCCGCTGCTTCTTCGATGAAAAACCTTCTTTCCTGAGGCCCGGCATCGATAATTGCTCCGATGTTCCCCTGTTGTATAACGGCATATGATTTCGGGCCTAACCCGCTGCCTAAAAAAATATTATGGATATCTTTGAGACGGCATGGCTTTTTATTTAAATAATATTCGCTTTCACCTGAACGGTAAAGACGTCTTGTCAGCATGATTTCGCTAAAATCTTTAAGCTCTTCGGGGGCTGAACCATTATCATTTGCAAGTGTCAGATTTACTTCCGCCATATTCAAAGGCGGTTTTCCGTTAGCTCCTGCAAATATAACATCTTCCATTGATTTACCTCGAAGCTGTTTAACGCTCTGCTCGCCCATAACCCATTTGAGAGCATCAACTATGTTGCTTTTGCCGCAGCCGTTGGGGCCGACAATAGCACATACGCCGGCAGGAAATTCAATGTTGGATTTGTCTATAAAGGATTTAAATCCGCTTATCTCAAGCGATTTAAGTTTCATAAAAAAACTTGCCTCCGTACTGAATGGTTATTACAATGCTGTACCCTTTCTTAATACGAATGCTAATATCGAAACAACTTATTAGGTTTATATTTCATTGGTGCGAATTCTAACAAAAAACAAAAGCGATGTAAAGAAAAAACTCAACAGAAAGTGTATTTTGAAATAATTGAGTACAATATATAGTGTTTAAGCGCTTTATAAGCTAATTTTTATAAATTATTGCAAAGTATCTGTAATTAGAATATAAAGACATCATTTACATACCGCTCCAAAAATTTAGGCATATTAAATCAACAATGCTGAAAATAGTCATACCTATAAAGGATCGATACGAGATAGGTTATAGTCATGTCTGAAAAGCCAAGTTATGAAGAACTGGAAAAGCGGGTTCTTGAGTTGGAACAAGCTGAATCCGAGCGAAAAAAAGCCAAGGATGCGTTAAAAGAGAGCGAAAGACGGCTGCGAACATTGATTCGAGCGATTCCGGATTTAGTCTGGGTGAAAGATCAAAATGGCCGCTACGTTTTCTGCAATTCCAGATTTGAAAGCTTTTTTGGGGCAAAAGAAAAAGATGTCATCGGAAAAACGGATTACGATTTTCTGGCCAAGGATTTGGCAGACATTTTCCGAAAGGATGATGATGAGGTAACGGCTACAGAAAAGTCTCTCAGAAACGAGCAGGAGGTTATTTTTGCAGATGATGGGCATCGTGAAATCCTTGAAACTATAATGACACCCATTTACAGAAGTGATGGCCAACTGGTCGGAGTGCTGGGTATTGGTCGTGACATTACCGAGCACAAGAAAGCCAAAGAAACATTGGCGCGGAGCTTAGAATTTGAAAGACTTATAAGCGAGATATCATCGGAGTTTGTGGGACTGAGTTCAGATGAGATAGATGTTGCCATATCCCGCGCCCTGTCATCTGTTGGCGTTTTTACCGGAGCTGACCGCGCCTATGTATATATATTTCATGACAATGAAAAGCTGGTCGACAATATACACGAATGGTGCGCAGAGGGAATCCAACCACAAATGCAGAGTTTCAAAAATATTTCGCTTGCCGAAAATATGCCCTGGATTACCGAACAAATCCGAAAGCATGAAGTATTCCATGTGCCCAACGTGGCGGATTTGCCGCCCGAAGTCCGGTTCGAACAAGAACTCCTTGATTCCAAAAGCAGAAAGTCGATCCTTCTTGTTCCCATGAAGATGGGTGATCGCATGGTTGGATTTCTCGGATTTGACACTATACGCAAGCGTCAAACCTTAACAAACGAAGTCCATGTCCTACTGCGTCTCGTTGGCGAGATCTTTACCAATGCTATTGAGCGAAAGCGGATTGAGAAGGAGAGGGAGAATCTTCAGACTGAACTTAGTAATGCTCTGGATATGGCCCAGCTCGGTCATTGGGAATATGATGTCGCTAACGACCTTTTTACGTTTAACGACCATTTCTATAAGAGTTTTCGCACTACAGCCGAGCAAGAAGGAGGATATACAATGTCATCGGCTGAATTTCTTAGCCGCTTTATTCATCCTGATGAGGTATCTTTTGTAGAGACAACATATCGCAAGGCAATGGAGTCAACCGATCCAAAGGTCAGCGGAGATCTGGAACACCGTTTCTTTTACGCTGATGGGGCTGTAGGTTATATAGTTGACCGTTATACCATTATAAAAAACGACAAAGGTCAGCCGGTCAAGATCAAAGGAGTAAATCAGGACATCACCGAGCGCAAGCTGGCAGAAAACAAGCTTAAAGAGAGTGAAGAAAAGCTTGCAAGATCAAAAAAAATGGAATCTCTCGGCCTTTTGGCAGGCGGTGTAGCCCATGACCTGAATAACGTATTGTCCGGGATTGTCAGCTACCCGGAATTGTTATTGCTGGATTTGCCCGAAGACAGCAAATTAAGAAAACCGATAGAGACAATCCAGCAGTCAGGGGATAAAGCTGTTTCTATCGTCCAGGACCTGCTGACAATTGCAAGAGGAGTGGCATCCACTAAAGAACCGCTGAATTTAAATGATATTATCAGAGAATATTTAGCCTCTCCTGAATTTAAAAAACTTAAGAAATTTCACCCAACAGTTAGAGTAAAAACCGGTCTTGATATTTGTTTGCTTAATATAAGTGGTTCTCCTATACATATCAGGAAGGTTATAATGAATCTGGTTTCAAATGCTTCTGAAGCTATCGAAGGCAAAGGCAACGTTATCGTATCTACAAAAAACTGTTATGTGGATCGGCCCATAAGGGGGTATGAAGATGTAAGTTCAGGTGAATATGTTGTTTTGTCTGTATCTGATGATGGTTCAGGAATATTACCGGAGTATCTTGACAGGATTTTTGAACCGTTTTTCACAAAGAAAGTAATGGGCAAAAGCGGCACCGGTTTAGGGCTTGCTGTTGTATGGAATATTGTGCAAGAACACGGAGGATACATAGATGTGACAAGCGATGAGAACGGCACAATATTTGAGTTGTACTTCCCCATAACAAGAGATGAATTATCGGATAAAGCTTTATCCATACCTGTAAAAGATTACGAAGGAAACAAAGAGACGATTCTGGTTGTTGATGATGTAGAAAGTCAGAGAGAAATATCCTGCAAGATGTTAAACAGGCTTGGGTATGAAACCAAAGCCGTATCCAGTGGGGAAGAAGCCGTTTTATATTTAAAAGACAATAGAGCGGATTTAATACTGCTTGATATGATTATGGACCCGGGCATAAATGGCCGTGAGACATATGAGAGTATAGTAAAAATTCACCCTAAGCAAAAGGCTATTATAGTAAGCGGGTTTTCAGAAACAGATGAGGTAAAAGCTGCACAGAAATTAGGCGCCGGGCAATATATAAAAAAACCGTTTACTTTAGAAAAGATAGGACTGGCTGTTAAAACGGAATTAGAAAAATAGGCGTCTGTCTGAGGAATTGGGTCTTTTTGGCTGAACCGAAGAATAAAAGGGATTTTCAGGGCATTTCTCAAAAGAACATTGCTGTAATAATGCGATAGCTCAGCAGTTCAAGATATAACCTGATGGGTTGCCCACCAACACACGAATATGCCCAGAACAATTCGATATATGGCGAATGGCACGAACCCACGCTTGCGTACCCAAATCATAAACCAGGCCACTACCGCATAAGCTACGATGAATGAAACCACAAACCCGATGGCCAGAACTATCCACTCATGTGTATTGCTTGGCCCAACGCCTATTTCACTGCCGCCAATGTTATGGCATATGGACTTAAACATATCATAACCGGTCGCCGCAATCATAGTCGGAATGGAAAGAAAGAATGAAAATTCCAGCGCTGCCGGCCTCGACATGCCGGCAATTTGCCCGGCAGCGATAGTTGACATAGAACGTGATATGCCTGGAAAAACTGCTGCCAGCGTCTGACAGCAGCCGATTAAGATCGCTTGCGTAATCGTCATCGCGTCCACTGAGTCTGTTTTATATTGTGCACCACCGGCATCTGCGGATTTTGCAGATAATAACCGCGGCACACCATAGATCGCATCTACTATCCACATGACAACACCGCCTATAATCAACGCGTAGGCCATCAAGAGAACGTTTTCCAAATGCTTGCCGATAAACTTGATTGACAGCAGAGAGAGCAACATAGTGCACACAAACGCATATATAGTAAGAGTAAGCGGATGGTTCCATATATTGTTTCGTCCATGCGACCCTTGCGGAAATGTTCGCAGCAATTGTGCGATGCGGCAGCGAAAATACAGAGGCAGGCAGAGTATGGCCCCTGACTGAATAACGATGGAATACATTTTCCAGTAGCCACTGCCTAAATCAATGCCAAACAGCGCCTGAAAAATGCGTAGATGAGCGGTGGAACTGACCGGCAGGAACTCTGTCAACCCCTCAACGATCCCAAGCATGGCGGATAATAGATAATCGTTCATGAGACTACAGACATATACTTTTCTCCTAACATATGTCAAGATATCTCAAATTTATCATATCGTTTTTTTAGTCAGTCACTTATTTCAACAATTGATCATGATTAGTCATATGATATTGAAAATGTTTCATATTCTGAATAGTTATTTGAACATGATATAATACCGGCTATATCAGTCTGCAATTGGTTCAATATTTTGCAATCATCGAAACAATCTGGAAGGTTATTCTGAAATTTGCAATCTCTGCAGGGACTTTTTTTAAGATGTCCGGTATAGCAATCAAGTTTTTTTAAGCATGAAATATCCATTTAGCCCTCCATCAATAACAGAAATTTTATTGCATATATATAATGACTTAAACCAGATCCATATTAGAACTAAGCTGGACAATCTGAATATTACAATCAAATTGTAATATTTTAATTATAATTGTAGTATTGCAATTTTCTTGCCATCATTTTACATAAAAACAACTGGCTGCTATTATTTTTAAAATGATAGCGGCCAACCGGAATCAAGCCGGTTGGCCGCTAAGGAGGAAAGAAGAAGTATTTTGGGGCTTGTTATGAATATAAGCAAATATCTTGCCATCCGATCTATTGTTGTTCGTAGCTGTTATATATTTACCATAAAACAAAATAGTTATGAACAGTTATTTCTTTTTTTTTGTTATTAATGAACATTTCTTATAATTCATATCACCCATATAAAGTTCAGAAATTTGAACCCATATTTTTAATTATTGATGTAATGCCCTATTATTTAAGAAATTATTTGCTTTCATTATTTTGAACCGGGTTATGAACTTTATTTGCAGATCATTGATCTCTTCTTAATAGCTAACGGAGAAAGGCCAGTTGCAAACCCACGAAAGGTTAACGACCGTAACTATGCAACCCGGAAAGTAGATTTACACCAAAATATGTAAAAAGCACTGCTATAAAACCTATAATTGAAAGATATGCAAGACGTTTTCCATGCCATCCTCTCATAAATCGTGCGTGAAGAAGTGTTGCATAAATGAACCAAGTAATAAGAGACCATGTTTCCTTGGGATCCCATCCCCAATACCTGCCCCATGCCGAGTTTGCCCAAACTGCGCCTGTAATTATCCCTGCTGAAAGAAACAGAAAACCAAACATTATCATCTGGTGCGATAGTTCATCCATTATATGCAAATCAGGAAACAGCTTTATAAACGGGACTTTTCCTTGCGAATCTTTTTGCTTAAGAAGAAACATAATTCCAAGTCCAAAGGCTATTGCAAATGCCGCATAACCTATAAAACATGTGATAACATGGGCAATCAGCCAGTTGCTTTTCAATGCCGGCATAAGCGGCTGAATCCTGTCGCTTATATTCGGAGAAAGAGAAGCATATGCCATTGCAAGAAAAGCAAGGGGGGTTGTAAAGGCTCCAAGCGATCTGTTCGCATAAGTTTTTTCAACAACAAGATATATTGCAACTATAACAAGTGAAAAGAAAACCAGGGATTCGTATAAATTTGAAAGCGGGGCATGGCCTATTCCAAACCTGTATGATTCTATCCATCTCATTATAATTCCGCCTGTATTTCCAGCAATGCCGGCAAGACAAGTCCATGTTCCTGTTTTTCCGAAGAACGGCTTTTTAAAAACTACTGAAACTATATAAAAAAATGCTGCAAATCCGTATATGAAAGTAGTAAGAGACAACAATATTGAACTGTTCATTAAATTTATCCTCTTATTGTATCAGACAGCAATTTATTAAGTTTTTTTGTTCTGGCTTCCATTCCTGTTATACTTTTATTAGAAATCCCAGCAACTATAACAATGCTTTTTCCCTTCTTCTTAACAACCTCGACACAAAATCTGATGTGAGATATAAAAAAAGTAATAAAGCATCCTATTATCATCATTATAAATCCACTGTAAACAACAGGAACCCCAGGATCTTTTGTTACCTGAAGACCTGTATAATAAAGCTGTTCAGTATCTTCAGGCGATATTACGATCGAACCCATTCTCATCTTATCAAAGCCGGAAAAATTAATAGGCAGAATCACTTCTTCAGGCTCACCATTTGGTGGAGTCAAAGTTCCCGCAAAAGCCTCTCCAAGGTTATGTCCTCTGAAATTGTAGGAATGCAAATATTTATTCAAAGTAAATTTTCCGAATGTTCCAGGAAGATCGATTTGTTCCCCTAAGGATATTTTTTTTCTTAATGCAGTTCCGGTGTTACGATCAGTAAAACTTAGCGTTATGTTTTCAGGCTGCATTGCCCCATAGCTTGACTGGAAAATATTGATTCCCCTGTAGCGGAGAGGGTCATTTACAATTACATTTTTTGTTAGAACCGGTTTGCCGTTTTCAAGAATAGTAAGCGCGGAACGGTATTCTTTCGGCATCCCGGATTCATAGAAGGCCACGTTAAAATCATCGCACCTGATTTCAAAATCAAGAGGCTGACCGGCGCCTGTGTTTCTTAATATTACGTTCTTTACACTCTTCCCCTCAGGTATAATCACTGAGCCGTCAAATCCGAAATATGAGCCTATTAATCCGCCGATAAGAAGCAAAATCACGCTAAAATGCACTGCATAAACTCCAAGTTTTGTCCAACGTCCTTTTTCAGCATAAATTATAAACCCATTATCTCTATCTTGCATATTAGTATATTTAAATAATTTTGATAATAGGGGAAGAAAAAGAGTTTTAAGTTCATGGGGAGTACAAGAGGCAGTAAATTCTTCCTTGCATGAGTTTTTTAATTTGGCAATATCAAAAGAAGGGGTTTTTTTAAAAATTACTTTCCATGTTGAAGAAAGGCGGTCAATTGAACATACGATAATATTTGCTGCCAGAAAAAATATCAGAAACTGGAACCACCAGGAATGGTACATATCGAAGATGCTGAGAACTCTAAATATTCTGTAAAGAAACTCTCCGTACCTTAAGGAATCTGCTGAAGGACTTTCATTCTGAGGTATTACTGTTCCTATAATACAGGTAAGAGCAATAATTATAAGCAGAGTTACGGTAAGTTTTACAGAGGCAAAAAATTTCCATAACCGGTTTGATGGACTATCAGAGTTTTTGTTTTTTTTCATCAGATAAAGAACCTTTGGCGGGCTTTATAGTGATTAATGCAGACCTTGAATTAACAAGATATTGTTTTGCAAGAGCAGAAAGCTCATCAGCAGTTATTGATTCATAATCTTTTCTCAAATTTCTAGCCCACTCTATTTGCTGAGGATATTTTTGCGATTCTGTCAATACGCTTAGCCAGTAACGATTATTTCTCACCATATCTTTTATTCTTGTTAATATCGGTTCGAGCGACCTTTTAATCTCCTCTTTATCAACACCGTTTTTTGTAATAGCTGAAGCAATATTTTTTATTTTATTTTCTACTGCTGCAGACTCTATAGGATTTACATCGGCTTTCGCAAACAAAATACCATACCCAGTATATATCCTGCTTGGGTCATTATATGCAAAATATGAATAAGAAGCTCCCATGCTGTCTCTTACCTCTTGTCGGATTCTTTCGGAAAAGATTTCAGAAAGAACATTAAAACGCCGTGTTTTTTCAATATTCCAGATATCTTCCGTCAGATATGCCGCAACGACAGAGCCTTTATTTATTTCCGTTTCCACATCTATATCAATAGATTCTCGTGCTGGAAAATTTATATGAACTGATCTATTCGGTTTTAAATCGGATGCTCTTTCCGGCAGGCTGCCAAAGTAAAGACCGGCAAGCTCTATAACTCTATCCTCGTTAAAATCCCCCACCACAGAAATTTCTATAGGATTATTTTTAAATTTGGAACCAATCCAGGAAATAACATTATCCAATGATAATTTTTTCAGTTTTTCGGGTGCAGGAAAGCCGAAACGCGTATCATTTCCGGCAAGAAAACGTTCACCGTAAAGTGACATAGCGCCATCTATTGAACCTGAAAGCTCCTTATGTTTTTGGTTTAATCTTTCCATTGAAAGCAGATATGATTCTTTTCTGAATCCGGGATCCATAAGTTTTGCATAAAAAAGCTGGAAAAGAAGTTCTACTTCATCCGATACTGTTTTACCTTTTAGGAGAAAACGTCCGTTTTCAACTTTAAAAGAAACTTCCGTGCTTTTTCCTGCAAGAGCTCTGTCCAATTCATCCTTGTCCAGATTGCCAAGCCCACTCTCGTTAACAACCTCTTCGGAAAGCAAAGAAATACCCTCCAAAGTTTCAGGCTCTTCTGAACGTCCGGAACCGAAAGAAATATTTGCTATGATTTCGTTTGCCTCAAAATCAGTCTTTTTCAGATTGAGACGAATTTTGTTTTCAAAATTTGTTTGGACAATACCAAGGTCGGAAATAATTTCTTTCTGTTTAATCTTGCCCTGTGATCCAGGTTTGGAAAGATATGGGAAACAAACCGGTTCGGCCTCAATATTCTTTGGTATTTCTGCCGAGATGCTTTTTTCATATACTTTAGCTATCTGCTCTTTAGGTTCTAAGACACCGCTAATCCGTGCATTTCCGGTGACAATCACAAATCTATGATCCGGTTTCCATGTGTTTTTAAATGAATCGTTTAGATCCTTTACCGAAATAGAGTTTAATATGGCAGTATAAAACAGCTCTTCCTGTAAGGGAGATTGAAATACATTATTATTGTTTAAATCCTTAACTATCTCATTCGCAAGCATTTTGCTGTCTCTTGTAGATAACTGCTTGACGGCATTTGAAAGCATTGCTGCAAAATCCTTTTTTACCCTTTCAAATTCCGGTTGTGTAAAACCGTTTTCAAAAGCACTTCTTAATGTCTGCTCAATGGCAGATAATGATTTTCCCCAGTTTTCAGGATTGCAATCGGCTGAAATATAGGCATATCGAATATAGTTAAGAAAAATTCCTGAACCGACGGAAGCAGAAGTAAATGAGGCCTTGTTTTTTGTCACCATGGCCTCAAGCCTGTTACGTACAATATTATCTGCCACTTTTGCAATAAATCGCTTTTTTCGAACCTCTGAAGTCTCTATTACTTTTTCAACTTTACTAACAACTTCAATGCTTACCGTTGTATTTCCTTCATCTTTTTCATAATGGTAAAATGGAATGATTCCTTTATGATTTATTTTTCCAAATAAAGGAGCTTTTTTCGACGGCGCCATAGGAGCTATATTGGAAAATTTTTCTTTAATAAGTTCATCCGCTGTTTTAAGATCAAAATCTCCCACCATTACAAGAACTATATTTTCGGGTCTGTACCAGGCTTGATAAAAATCTTTTAGTTGTTTGCTTGTCATATTTTCAATTGTTTTTTCCTCACCTATAGGCAGCCTTTTTGAAATTATTGAATCCGGAAACTTGAACTTCATTGTCGAAACAAAGGTGCGGTACGATGAGGAGTCTCTTGATCTTTTTTCTGCAAGAACAACCCGTTTTTCTCTTTTTACTTCCGAATCAAGTATGAGAGCGCCTCTGATAAAATCTTCAGATATAAGAAGGCCTTTATCAAGGTTCTCTCTTTTCCCGTCGGGCAGAAGAATTTCATAAACCGTTTCGGTAAATCCTGTATGAGCATTGGCATCTGGTCCGAAGTCCATTCCCATATCCTGAAAATATTTCACAAGCTCTCCAGGCTTAAAATGTGTAGAGCCGCAAAAAAGCATATGTTCAAGGTAATGCGCCAAGCCCAGCTCATTATCTTCTTCCTGAATAGAACCTGTCTGAATATTAATACATATATTCACTCTGTTCCTGGGTTCATGATTCTTCATAAGCACATATCTGAATCCATTGGAAAGACTTTTGTAGCTAACAGCCGGGTCAGGTTTAAGATCGCTTTGTTCATGAGGCCAAAGAGGGGTTGATATGTTTTTTCCGGGTAATGATGTGTCAGAGCCGAAATATTTTGCGATACAGCTTTCTGAATAGCCGTAAAAGAAAAGCAAGAAACAAATAAAAAAATATAATATTTTGAAACGATTATTTTTAATTAACTGTTTTGTCGTCATTTAAGTCAAAGCCTTGTAATGCTACTTGCCATAAGAAATTATTTTTCAAAATAATCATTTTTTTATGCTTGAATGATGAAGCCCTTTCTGCCATAAATGCCCAAGTCTTGAGGCGTTGTCGACCTGATTTATCGTGATCAACGTATGATCCTTTGCTTTTATGTCATTTTTTATGGAATATAATAATGACGAGTTGGCAATAAGTCAAAGTTTAGAACAAAATATTAATCTAACTATCTTTTTCACATGCATAAATCTAAGCCGGAATCTGCTGCAATAAGTGAAAATCTGGAAAGAAAAATTCTTCATGGCCTTGCCCTTGAATGGGAAACAGCCAGGTATCTTATTGATTTAAAATACCGTAAATATCTTCAAATGCCGGCATTTTGTTTGAAAGATATGAAAACAAGGCTGGGATACTGGTCAAGTGAAAAAAGTGAGATTTGCATAAACCGTGATATCGCATTATCCCGAAATTGGGATTTTATTAAAAAAATTCTGCTTCACGAAATGGCTCATCAGGTTGCACAACAAATATTTGGATCAGACACAGAAATCCCTCATGGGCATTTATTTAAAAAAGCCTGTTATATCCTACGGGCCGATTACAGGGCCTCGGAAAATTTAAACACAACTAATAATAATATCGAACCAGATGATCACGCAACAACAATAATGCTTCGCATAAAAAAACTATTTGCTCTTGCCGAAAGCAGCAACCGGAATGAAGCCGAATCCGCTATGAAAAAAGCGCATGAACTGGTTGCAAAATATAACATTGAAATAATTGGAAACAATGCAAACCGCAATTTTTCAAGTATATCTGTTGGCGTTTCCGCCCTCCGCCATTCAAAGGAAGATTATTTTCTTGCAGGGTTGCTCAGGGAATATTATTTCGTCTGGACTATTTGGGCGCCGGCATATATTATTGAGAAAGAGAGAATGGGTCGAGTACTTGAACTTTCAGGAACAAAAGATAATATTGATATAGCATCCTATATCTATGATTTCATAAAACATTACATTGACGTCAGGTGGCTTGAATACAACAAAAGCAAGCAACTTAACCGCAGTCGCAAAACGGATTTCGCTACAGGCATAATCAAAGGCTTCAGCTCAAAATTGAAAGCCAGTGCCGGAAGCAAAAATCAATCGATCAATGCTCTTGTAAAAACCGGAGATCCTCTTCTCAACAAATATATAAAATACAGGTATCCCCATATTGTCAATATCTCAACCCGAAGCTCAACTTGTGATGTAAAAGTTCTTCAGGATGGAATTAGTATGGGAAAAAATCTTATAATTTCAAAAGGGATAACAAAAACAAATGATAAAGAAAGAATTCTTATCGAGTAAACAGCTCCAGGCTAAAATGGACACATTCTGATTTCGAGTATGGGCTAAATTTTGAACATGGACTGTTTCAAGACTATCAAGTTCTTTCCTGATAGCTAATCCAATTTTTTCAAAAAGATAAGGTTTTCTTATATAGGTTCCTGCGCCCAGCTTAAGAGTCTGGCTTACACGCTTTGTTTCGGAAAAGCCGCTTACTATTATTGCTTTTTGTTTAGGATTAATCTTTATAATTTGTTTATATGTGTCAAGTCCATCAATTCCGGGGTCCATAATCATATCCAGAATAATTAAATCAGCTTCATTTTCTTTCAGATATTCTACAGCCTTCTCGCCGCTTGAAACAACCGAGACCTTGTAATTAAGATCGCTAAGCATAAGAGCTGCAATATCCCGCTGACTATCAACATCATCAACCACCAAAATTGATTCCCCTTTACCCATGTATTCGGGCGCCGGCACTATAATATGCTGTTCGGGAATCTCCATTCTTGTTACCGGAAAATACAGGGAGAAAGTCGTTCCTATTTTTTCTTTGGTCTGAACATTTATGTAGCCGTTATGATCCTTTACAGTGCCCCAGACCACTGCCAGTCCAAGCCCGGTTCCGCTTCTTCCCATAACCTTCTTGGTATAAAAAGGCTCAAATATCCGTTTTATATCCAAAGAAGATATGCCTTCACCTGTATCAGATACGGAAAGAACAACATATTCACCTTCGTTTATATGATCATATCCCTCAACCGGTCTGTCTATATATTGATTGTCGGTAGCAATAGTTAATATGCCGCCTTTAGGCATGGCTTCGGCGGCATTAGAAACAAGATTCATTATCATCTTATCCAGATGGACAGAAGATCCCATTATATTGAGCAGGTCTGATTTAAGGTCTGTTCTTAATTCTACATCATGGTGAACTGAGCACAGTTTGTCATATTCAGGAGTCAACAGAAAGTTTCTGATTACAGAATTTAAATTGACAACATTTTCCGTATATACGTTTCTTCTTGCCATAGTAAGAAGATCCTGTACAATCGCCGCCGCTTTTTCAGCGCTGTTCATTATCTTCATGATATATTGCTTGGTGGAACTGGAATCATCAGTTTTTCTGAGAAGCAGTTCGGAGTAACCGATGAGACTCCCTAGAACATTATTAAGATCATGAGCAACTCCGCCTGCAAGTTCTCCAAGAGCATTCATCTTATCAAATCTCTGGAGACGTTCCTGCATATGCCGCTTATCCTCCTCCGCCCTTTTGCTTTTGGTTATATCATTTAATATTATAATTATAGACTTATGTTCCTTTAAGTTTATGGGCAAAATACTCATGGAAATCATTTTACCATTGAGTATTACAGGCATATCATAGGAAATTTGCTGCGGCCCGATGTTTATCATATTGAGAAGTTCTTCCACTCTTTGTCTATGAGGATTTTCGAAAAGCTCATGGAAATATAAGCCAAGCAGAACATTCTCACTGAAACAAGTAAGATCATGAACGAATTTGTTGGCATAAATTATCTTTTTGTTTATATTCAGCTCCAATATTCCTTCAGAAACATTATCCAATATGACATCAACATGTCTTTTATAAGATAAAAGCTCTTTCACAATCGCACGAGAATGAACATCCTCAATCCCAATTATTTTATTTAAAGCTCCGTGAGGCTCTTTATTATTCAAGCGTTCCAAGAGGTCCATAATATGTTTAGACATTTTGGAAAAAGAACCTTTAGCTATGCATGCATCAGCGCCGATTTCATTAAAATTTATATCCTGTTCCGCAGCAATCGCGGTTATAATAATTATATAAACATTTTTACATTTTGGGTTTTTTCTTATTGCACCGCATAATTTTTCTCCGCTTATATTCGGCATAACAAGGTCAATAAACATAATATCCGGAATATTGTTTTCAAGAATCTCTAAAGCAGTAAGCCCATCTTTTGCAGTTAAAACCTGGTATTCAGCGCTATCCAGAAGATCTGACATGAAAGTTAACATCATCAAATCATTATCCACCACCAATATTTTTTTCATAAACCCCATCTCCTTGAAAAATATATGTATAATTATATATTTTTAGAAAACAGCATATAATTTATTATTTGATGCAGTTCCTTAGTTGTTCAATTTAAAAAGCTGAACAATTACCCGGGCAAAAATAAGATCTTCTTTGGTTGTAATCTTTATATTGTTCTTGCTTCCTTTTATTATTTTTACTCTTTCGCCAATTCTTTCAACAAGCATTGCATCATCTGTGCCCGTAAAACCTACTTTTTTTGCAATATCATGAGCTTTTTTTATAAGTGTGTAATCAAAGGCCTGTGGTGTCTGAGCCAGCCATACAGAATCTCTGGGAATAGTCTCTAAAATATATTTATTGTCATCTGAAAGCTTTAATGTATCTGATACAGGCAAACCCAATACACAAGCTTTATGCAAAATAGCCTCTCTTACACACTGTCCAATAAGATCGGAACTAATAAATGGCCTAACCCCATCATGTATAACAACTGTAGAGTTTATTTCATCAACAGCAAGCAATCCATTATAAACAGATTCCTGACGCTCTGCGCCACCTTTGACAAGCTTTACTTCGATACTCATGTCCAGCGGATTTATTACTCGATCAATACAGAATTGAAAATCATCAGAAGGAACAACAAGAATTATGCTATCAACAAGAGCACACGAGTCAAAAGCTTTAAGCGTGCTGCACAACATAGGTCTGCCGTTAATTTCAAAGAATTGCTTTGGAATTGAACTGTTCATTCTGGTGCCTTTTCCGGCTGCGACTATGATTGCATAAACCATTTTAAGAATTCACCTGAGATATTTGAGCTCCTTTGGAAGAGGGACGCCTTTACCCATCGTGTCTTCACCGTAATTTACACCTGCAAGTATTTTAATATCATTCAAAGCTCGCACATCACCCTCAAAAACCACCTCTTTTATATCTTCTTTCTGGACCTTGCCTCCTGCCCATTGTATATCTAAAACATTACTCGCATCGAACCTGTCCTCACCTAAACAAAGCTCAACCTGGCCCCCATAGTGCTGCACGATTTTAGCGACAAGGAGACTGGGTCTGCTGTGAAAACCGAGTGAAACCGGAATGCCGACGGCAATTGAAGATCGTTCAATGTTCTCGTTTAATATTTCTTTGGCCAGATCTTTACCATTAATTAAAAAATAACAAACAAAATATAAACCATAATTAATAGTACGTTCAAGAAGTATGTTAGGATCAATAAGCGATGAAAGTTTTTCCTGGGATTTTTTATAGATACTCTTATATCCGGCATCATGAAGATGTCTTTCATAAAAATGAAGAAGGCGACCGATTATCTGGAGAAGATGAAATACCACTGAAAAAAAACCGCGTAGTTGTTTTAATTTCCTATTGCCAAACTGGTAACCTCCGTGTATCACATAGGTATCGAAAGAGGATTGAAGATTGTGAACAAGCATTTCAAAATGTCTTATTTCGACTTCATTTATTCTTCCCGGAACCAATAAACGTATATCATTATTGTCATAGGGTTCATAAAAGCTGTAATGATCCAGATCATCGGCTATATTTAAAAATTCACTAGCTATTTTAACTATACTTTCCTTCTGCTGGTCCTTGTTCTCGTCATCTATGTCATATTCGAGTTTATCTTCTGTAGTTACGCTTGGAAAGTCAACCGGGCTGAAATTTTCTTTTGGAAGTTGAATGCCTAAATGTCTTGCTTCTCCAAGTATTTCAGGAGCCATTTTTAAAATTGTCTCTATAAGAAAATCAAGTGTATTCTCGCCTTCATCAACAAAATTTTCCAGCACAGGCAGATCATAAAAAGCGATCCTGTTCAAAATATGCGTTTGAGAATAACATGCAAGGCTTAAATGCCTGATCGCAGCGGAAAGCTCACGGTAGTAATACCAGCTCTTATTGTTTTTTGCTCCGTGGTAATCAAGAAAATCTTCCAGGAGTTGGGTTGACGAAATAAAAGATAAAATAAACTTTTTTACAAAAAATCGCTTCGGAGCCTCGACAGCCAAAAGAGATGAACAGCATTTAAGGTAATCATGTGAAAATATCTCAACCTTTTTGGCAAAAGAGCCATCTTTGGTATTCTCCTGTAATTGCATCGCTTATTTTTATGTCCTCATTAAATAAATGTTAGCAATGAATTATTCAAAACATTTAAAGCTAAGCAGAATTAACGGTCCGAGCAATCTGTAAGCCGAATTCTGTCTCCTGTTCAGATTACTCTGAAAAGGATAACGATCATTCATCTTTGGAAGCAGGTTTTCCTGCATCTCTTGCGACCTACCCGGGAGCTCGGGCGGGCAGCCCTCAGACACTCCCCTATTTGGTCTTGCACCGGGTGGGGTTTGCCAAGATCTCCGGTCACCCGAAGAACTGGTGCGCTCTTACCGCACCTTTTCACCCTTACCCTACAATTGCAGGGCGGTATTTTTTCTGTTGCACTTTCCTTCGCGTTGCCACGACTCCACGTTATGGAGCACCGTGCCCTATGGTGTTCGGACTTTCCTCAGGATCAGGAGCTTCAATTAGAAGCATCTGGCCCTGCGATCGTTTAGATTGCTCAGGCCGTGTATTAAAGCTTGCCCCAGTATATTATTCTCTGGCAGTGAGGGCAGTGTTTAATGCTATCGAACCTTAAAAGTTCATTATACATCTGTGGAGGAATGTTCATATTGCATCCCTGACAAATTGAATCTATGGTTGGCGCTATCGCCATTCCTTTTGTAAACTCCTTTAACATGTTATATTTCGCCATTACTTCTGAAGATACTTTTTTTGAAATATTATTCTTTTCTTCGTCAAGCACCGTAATATCGATTCTGTTTTGTTCGGCTTCTTTATTTATAATTTCTTTTTCCTCATTAATCTTTTCTTTTATCAGAAGAAATTCTTTTTTCAGTTTGGTAATTTCTTGTTCTGCCGTTTCAATAGCATCCAGGTTTTTTAGCATCTCTTCTTCAATTGCTGAACTTTTAATTTTAATATCATCGATTTCTTTCAAAACAGACTGATATTCCTTGTTTGTCTTCACTGCTGTAAGTTTATCCTGGCTTTTTGCTAAAAACGCTAGATTTGTCTGATAATCAGACTCAGACGCTCTGTATTTTTTCCTTAAATCATCAATAAATGATTTTTTCTCCTCCGCAATATTTTCATAACTATTTATCTCAGAGTCGAGGGCAGCGATTTTTTTCGATACTCCGGCGAGAGCAAAATTAATTTTGCCGGCTTGGGTTTCAATTTTTTGCAGATGAATCAATATTTCTATCTGTTCCTTCATATTAGCCATTTATATAAATTTCTTTTTGAATGAGTTATTAATTACAATATAATAAACGGATCACACTCGATCCTGCATGCCTCCACCATAACATCATAGCCAATTTCCTTAACCATATCATTAAGCTTTTCAGCTAATTTTTCAATAATCAAATATTCGGACGCAAAATGGCCTATGTCAATAAGACCAAGCCCTTCTGCTTCAATAGCCCTTGCATCATGATACCGCAAATCACCTGAAATGTAAACCTGCGCCCCTGATCTGAAAAAATCTTTTAAAAGACCTGAACCACTCCCTGAACAGACAGCGGCATAATCAACAATAATTTCAGGATTACCGGCAATTCTTACACTCTTTAAGGATAGCTTTTCTTTTATCTTTTGGGCAAAAACATGAAGCTTTAGCTTTTCTTCAAGCTGACCGGTACGGCCTAACCCTTGATTATTATCATTTTCGTAAAGCGGATATACATCGTATGCCATTGTTTCATAAGGATGAAAGCGCCTGATATGAGAAACTATTTCATTAATATCATGTTTATATGCTACAGATTCTATCCTTACCTCATCAACATGTGATATTTCATCAATTGCTCCGATAAAAGGACTTGCTGAAGTTACAGGCTTGAAAGTCCCTTTTCCGGTATTTCTGAAAGAGCAGCATGAATAAGATCCAATTATTCCTGCTTTTGTTTCAAAAAGAGCATTGATCACTTTTTGTTCATAGTCTGAAGGCACATATACTACAAACTTACATTTACCCGTTTCTTCCGCCGCACTTAATCTCTCAATATTTTTAAGACCTATATGCAAAGCTATAAAATCATTTATACCGCCTGCGGCACTATCAAGATTTGTATGCGCCGAAAATATCGCAAGATTGTTTATCGCCGCTTTATAAATAAGAGAACCGACGGAAGAACTAAAATCTATGGACTTAAGCGGATTGAATATCATTGGATGGTGGGTAATCAAGAGTTCGGTCCTTGTATTACACGCAAAATCTATAACATCAGGAGTCGGATCTAAAGCAATCAAAATTCTTTTTACCAACCAATCCAATTTCCCTACCTGAAGGCCGGAATTGTCCCATTTTTCGGCAAGCCGCAAAGGAGCAATTTTTTCAATCAGTCTAATTATATCACATACTGTTACAGACATGGCATCAATATCAAGTCGTAAACTATATCAGACCTGTAAAAAGTTCATCAATTGTCATAATAAAAAAGGCATGGTCTTAAAGAACCATGCCTTTTAAACAAATATAACAGGCTTTTTAAAGCCAATCCAGTAGTTAGTTTTTTGATGACCTTTGTAATTTTAGTCATCTTTTTCTCCGTTAACGGATATGGGCCCACCTGGGATCGAACCAGGGACCGACCGGTTATGAGCCGGTGGCTCTGCCAGCTGAGCTATGGGCCCTCAATACGTTCTGTCGCTTGACGTTTATATTCATATAAATAATTTGTCAAGTTATACATTCGACAATGCATTACATTTCAATAAAGTTTTTAAGTTTGCGGCTTCTTGTTGGATGCCTCAATTTTCTTAATGCCTTAGCCTCAATTTGCCTGATGCGCTCCCGTGTAACCTGAAAATCCTGCCCGACTTCTTCTAAAGTATGATCAGCTCTTTCTCCGATTCCAAATCGCATCCTAAGCACCTTCTCCTCTCTCGGAGTAAGAGTAGCAAGCACTTTTCTCGTTTGCTCAGCAAGATTCTGATTAATAGCAGCATCGGAAGGAAGCATAAATTTTTTGTCCTCTATGAAATCTCCAAGATGGCTGTCTTCTTCTTCCCCGATAGGAGTTTCTAAAGATATAGGCTCTCTCGCTATTTTCAATACTTTTCTTACTTTTTCCAATGGGATTTCCATTTTTTCAGCAATCTCTTCCGGCGATGGCTCACGCCCTTGCTCCTGCACAAGATATCTTGATGTCCTGATCAACTTGTTTATAGTTTCGATCATATGAACCGGGATACGAATAGTTCTTGCCTGATCGGCGATAGCCCTGGTAATCGCCTGCCTGATCCACCATGTGGCATATGTGCTGAATTTATAGCCACGACGGTATTCAAATTTGTCTACGGCTTTCATGAGGCCAATATTGCCTTCCTGAATCAAATCTAAAAACTGCAAACCTCTGTTTGTATATTTTTTTGCAATACTAACTACAAGGCGCAGATTGGCTTTTGTCAATTCGCTCTTTGCCACTTTTGCCTTAATGCGTCCTTCTCCTACAGAGGTCATAACTTTTTTCAGCACCTGACTATTGGTTCTTATTTTTCGTTCATTTTCAGCTATCATACTACTGTGTTTTTTAATCTCTTCAAAAATTGATGATATTTCATCTTTTCCGAGGTTGCAGTATGATTTTGCACATTTCAAAAAATTAGTTTTGGAGTTAATGTTTACCTTAATTTCAATTGCCGGCATATTAATTTTTAATGCACAATCCATAATTTTTTTAGTCATGGACTCGAACCAGTCTATGTGACTTTTCATGAGCGATTCAATTCTGTCAAGAACACCGCTTTCAAGCCGCCAATCTTTGAGAAGTTCGAATATTTCGTTATGATTTGCAGAAATCATTTTTCTTATCTGGCGCTGTTCATTTTTTTTATCAGGCTTGAGAGAGTACATTTTTTCAAACAACTCATTATTCTTTTGATGGATTTGTTTTATAGAATGAATCATCTTAACAAAGTTGTCCACCTGGACCATTTCATCTATGTAACTATCACTTTCATCAAAATCTTTAAGAACATGCTTTGGTCTAAGGCTTCCGCTTTCAATCTGAACACCCAGATCGATAATACATTCCATCCCGACAGGAGTTGAAACCATAGCTTTCAATACTTCCTGTTCACCTTCTTCAATTTTTTTTGCGATATCAACTTCCCCTTCTCTGCTCAATAGAGTTACAAGGCCCATCTCACGCAAATACATTTTAACAGGATCAGTTACACTTCCAAAATTTGCTACCGCCAATTCACTTTGGCTTATCTTTTTTCCATCCAATACCTTATCATCATCGATTTTGTTTCTGCTGTCATCTACCAGCTCGATATCGTTATTGTCAAATATATCAAATGTTTCATCTATTCTGTCCAGAGAAATAACATTGTCAGGCATTTCTTCATTAAGCTCATCATAGGTTATATACCCCTGTTTTTTACCTTTTGATACCAGATCATCAAAATCTCCTTTGTCTGCTTTTGCTGTGCTTTTTATTTTTGTGGCAACAGATCTCTTAGTCCTTATCTTTTTGTCCGTTTTCTTTTTTCTTTTTGATATCTCACCGGATTTTTTCACCATAGAGTTTTGCCTCCTAAAGCTTTCAACCTGCTGGTTTTCTTATTTGCTGCCTGAATTTGCTTTTCTCTCAGTAATTCCAAAAGCAATTTATCATCCTTTGTTTCTTCGGCTTCTTTAATTTTATTTGTACTCGTGTCTTTGTTCCGTTTATATATGAATTCAAACTGCGTTATCAGTCTCAAACAGCTTTTACGATCCCATGCTTCATCTTTTATGCTTAAAAAAGCTACGATACTATTCTTGACATCATCACCATCAAACAGAGGCATTATATTCTCGGAATTAGTTTCAGAAAGGTTTATATGCTCTATAATAGCATATCCTATTGACTTCAAAACATCGTCAGTAAAACCGTTTAACAGATCGCGTTTTATTATTTCCGGAACCATTTCAGGAAATTGAAGCATCATTGCTATTATCTGCCGCTCAAGTCTAGAACGCTTTTGTTGCTCTTCCTGCATTGTATTTCCCAACTCATAACCTTTAACATTATTTTTGTTAGAAACCGGGTCCGGATCTGATTTGTTAATAAATTTCCCTTGTTTTATATCTGAAAGGGCTTCCATAATTCTTTCATGAAGTGCCGCTTCGTCTATATAAATTTTTTCCGAAAGCTCTCTTACATAAAGCGCTCTTGCAACTTTATCTCCGATAGATGATAGGATCTTTACTAGTTCGGAAATAATACGTATTTTACCTTCAACAGAAAGACCATAATTTATTATTGCACTATCCATCAAAAAAGAGACCGTACTTTGTGCGCATGAAACGGCGTTCTTAAATGCTTCCAGCCCGAATTCAATAAGATATGAATCAGGATCATATCCAGCAGGAAGCACCAAAATCCTTGCATCAGCAAATCCCTTGTCGAATATTTCAATACTTCTTTGTGCTGCTTTAATGCCTGCCTCATCCGAATCATAAACAAGGATAAATTTACCGTCTTTTCCGATAATTGACCTTAAAATCTTAACATGCTCAGAGCTTATGGAAGTGCCGAGCGTGGCAACGCTGTTTTTGATTCCGTTTTTATGAAGAGAAAGAAGATCAAAATAACCTTCAACAATAAACACAGTTTCAGAAATTCTGCAATCGTTTTTTGCTATATTAAGACCGTACAATGATTGACTCTTGTTAAAAACTATGGTTTCCGGTGAATTGAGGTATTTTGGGAGTGAATCGTCCATAACACGTCCCCCGAAACCGATTACCTTCGAGTTCATATCGAATATCGGAAAAATTATTCTATTTCTGAAACGATCATAAAAACCTTCTGATTTGTTTTTACGAATAATCAATCCCGCTTTTTCAATCAGTGATGTTGAAACATTTTGTTTTGTAAAAAAATTAATAAGCACATTCCAACTATCCGGAGCAAACCCTAGTTGATAGTCTCTTATAATTTTTTCAGTTATTTTTCTTTTAGTTAGATATGATAGAGCTCTGTTGCCGCTACCGCCGCTAAAAAGACATCCTTTAAAAAAATCCATAGCTTGTTTGTTAATTAATAATATATTGTCTTTTTCACTTATTTTATTAATTTTTCCCGGAGATGTTTTTTCAACAGTAATATCTATTCCGTATTTTTCCGCAACATATTTAACTGCCTCAGGAAACGTAAACCCTTCTTTTCTCATTAAATAAACAAAAATATTTCCGCCTGCACCGCATCCAAAACAATAAAATACCTGTTTTTCATAACTTACTGTAAAGGATGGTGTTTTTTCAGAATGAAAAGGGCAGAGCCCAAGGTGATTCCTTCCGGACTTTTTCAAAAGAACTGACTCGGAAATAATATCAATAATGTCTGCCGTATTTTTAATTTCAATAATTTTTTCTTCGGGAATAAACAAAACCAAGAAAAGCACCCTCCAACTTGTATTACAGAAATAACATATAAAAACGGAAGGTCTTAAAAATTAGGAGTGACAGCCAACAATATACCTTAAACATAAACAAAATTAGGCTTTATTCAAAGATCTCGCTTATTATATCTTCAATTCTTCAAAAAGAAGCTATTAAACCATTACATTATTTTAAAACTTGAATTTAATTATCATAGCATATTATGTCAATACATTTTAATAATTATTTATAAATCATTGTTATTCAGAATAATAGAAAATCCCAATTCAAGTTAAAGAACGTTTTATGAAGGGAGTGATCATCATCAACCAAATTCCATATATAGTTAGAAAAAATTCTATCTGCAATTTCATGTACCTTAGCCGGAGGCAAAACTTCATCCCGATTTCCATGGTATATATAGACAGGTATATCCAATTTCTTTTCCTGATAAATGCTATCGGGTATATAAGTTAGGGCAGGAGCAAGCAGAATAAGCTTTCTAATTTTGTTTAAATTAAGGCAGGCAAAAGCACTGGCCATCAATCCACCATAGCTGGAACCGACTATTACAACTTGACGCTTTTCCAACAAAATATTATTTAACTTCAGCATTCTTTCGTCAAAATCCCCGGCAAAATCTTCTATTATCATATCAGGATATGTTTTTTTGAAAAACGCACCCTTTTTCCCCTGGCTGGAACTATCCATGCCATGAATAAATACTTTAACGTGAGAAGGCATATGAAAACTTAATTATTTTTATAATTGTCAATAGAATGTTTAACTCTTTTCTGGGCATACATCAGTTCGTCTGCCAGAGACATAAGCTTATTCAAAGAAAGTGCGGAATCGGGGTCGTATATAGCGCTTCCCCAACTTAATGATATATTATATTGTCTATATTTTTTTGCGTTGAAATTATCTACGTTTTGTTGAAGCCGGAGTGTAATTATTTCAGAATTCATATCTGCTGAATCAACCGCCAGCACTGCAAATTCATCGCCGCCAATACGGGCTATTATATCCGATTCACGAAAAGTCTGCCGAAGTATATCCGCCGTATCGTTAAGAGCTTTATCGCCTTCTTCATGCCCCAAAGCATCATTGATTGATTTAAGGCCATCGGAATCCAGGAACAAAAGTGTCATCCTTTTTTTTGATCTTTTTGCAGATTTTAATTGCTGCTCGGCAAGCGTGAGAAAACCACGCCTATTGTACAATTCGGTGAGCTGGTCTGTTATGGACATTTCGCGTATCTCTTGCTCCATCATTTTACGTTTGGTGATATCTGTGGCAAGCCCGTTTATAATAGTTTCATTATTTTGTTTTGATATACTGATAGATCTGTCTTCAAACCAATGCCAAATATCCCTGTTGTCTTTAATCCGGTATTCTATGTTGAAATGCTTGCCTTCTGAAATATCTTTTATAACCTGTATAACTTTATTGTGGTCTTCAGGATGGATATATATTTTCCATAAATCCGGTTTTTCCAGAAAAGCCTTTGAAGAATATCCCAAAATATTTTCCCAGCGTGAAGAATAATAAAATATCCCCCTTTTATCAGAATAAGAATAAATTATACTTGGTGAGTTTTCCACTAAATCCCTATAACGTTCCTCGCTTTCGCGAAGCGCTTTTTCCGCCAGAATGCGGCCGGTGATATCCCGAACGATAGTACGCGCACCGATATACTTGCCTTCTTCCATTATGGCAGATGAGCTGATCTCCACAACAAGAGTTCGTTCGTCTTTGGTTATTACGTTTACTGTAAAATTATCATATCCGCCCCTCTCTTTAAATATTTTTACCATTTCTATAAAAAGTGGCAGATTTTCTTTAGGTATATAATTATAAATACTCTTTCCGATGAGTTCTTCGTGCGTATATCCCAGCAGTTCAATAGCCTTATGATTGACTTCCGTCAGGTTGCCGTCTGCATCTGAAAGATAGATAGCGTCATTGGCATTATCAAAAAGATCATGATACTTTTCTTCGCTCTTGCGAAGATCTTCTTCCACTTGTTTCCGGCCACTGATATCTCTTGCGGTGGATAGAATGAACTTTTTTCCGTCTTTATAAAACAGCCTGTTATGTATCTCAACGGGTATTTTCCTGCCGTCTTTACTGATAAGCAAACCTTCCCAAATAGCCTCCTTGCTTTTTAACAGTGTATCAGGAATTTCAGATTTATTTTTAATATTTTGGAACTTATTGTCAATATCTGAAGGCATTATCTGTAAAAGCTCTTCTTTTGTATAACCGAGATGCTCGCAGGCAGCATCATTAACCTCGATAAAATGACCAGATGAATCTATATTATCAGGCAGTTCATTGACAAAAACGGAATCACTGATGTTATTAAACAACATCTGATACCATTTCTCTTTCTTGACAGAAGGGCATACAGGAATATTTTGATTGGATTTTACTGGTTCTGTGTTGCTTCGGTTAGGATCTGTAATTTCAGAAAGAAGCCCGGCTCTTGTTCCTTTTCTTTCCTTCATGTCAGGGTCCCCTTTTTACGATATTGAAGCTAAATGAGATTTATAATATCTGAGCTTATTGTATAAAACTAAAATTTGCTATAATAAATTAGAAGATTATGCAATATAAATTGTTTCGATCTAAAAAACCAGGGTAACCGCATTTGGATTATCCTGTTAAGACCTTAAACAAATGTTTATTCCCACCCGATCCTGACTTGCTTTTATACTGCTCTTAGAGGATGTTTGATTTATAATTTTCCTTTGTAATGTCAAATTGTTGTCAGGCATTTTTGGAATCCCCACATCCCCGGGATTCGAGCCAGCGAAAAGGAAGTGAATTTCTTATAGATCTTAGCCTGCCCAGACGATTGAGAATTATCAGAAACGGTTCCACTAAAAACGGTATGGGGTCAGATGGTGAGAAGACCGCAAATGCTTTTGGACCGCGCATTGAGAGCAGGTACTCTCTAATGCTGAGTGCGCCCGAGCGGATCTCTTGTGCCGCAGAGCGCACGTCATCCCGGAGCCTGATCCACTTGATGTCTTGCCGAATAGGCCCAAGGGTGAAATTTTGCCCCAAAGCATCGGCAAAAGCCATATAGGGGAGTTCGATACCAACTTCGACAGCAAGGCTGTGCCAAGCCCAGAGCCTAGCGTTTACTTCCAGGAGCTCAAACCGCGCATGCTTTGAGTTCCACATGAACTCGATTTCGGCGAGGCCAGTATAACAGATGGCACGGAGCAGTTGGCTCGCAAGTTCCCTGAGTTCTGGGACTTCGGCTATCTCCACAAAGGTACTTGACCGGCCAAAGTCTCTCGGAAATTGACGTGTCCTCTTAACAGTCAGGCCGGCAAGCGAATCGCCTTTTCGGAAATAGCCAGCGAAGGAGAACAGGTTTTTTGAGGGCTCGGGCAGGAAGTCCTGTATGATTACCTCCCAAGAGCTAATCACTTGCGACATTGTCTCATAAAGACCCTGGAGTTCCTGATGGTTGTCAGCTCGGTAGGCCTTTCTGTTGGTGGCTCTCAGAAAATGTGAGGAGATGGCCGGCTTGAGGACAACCGGGAAATCAAGATGCAGAGCGGTGAGTCGATCTGCGTTTCCCGGTACCCAAGTGCGGGGGGTGGCAACTCCCACCTTCTGGGCCAATTTATAGGTCAACCGCTTGTCGTAGAGAATTTCTATTGTCTCCCATAGCGGAGTGGTCAGTACGTAGTACTCGGCCAGCATCGGACCGTTTTGAGCCACGATCCGCAACTGTTCGTCAGAACAGGGGATAAGTACCCATCCCCGGACGCAGAGATTCTTAGCGATCTTAACCAAATAATGGGATAGTTCGTTATCCTTTATTCCTCTTGGCTGTCTCACAAAGTAGTTTACCGAACGGGAGAAGCGCGCTAAAGAGGTGGCGGTGTCAATAACGCACACCTTTACGCCGTGCGCAGAGAGATTGCGGGCGGCGGCCACGCTGGCGAAGTTTCCCCCCAGGATTACGGCACCAGGACTGCCATGGATCTGACGCATAATTTGCCACAACTTCCAGGAACGCGAACAACACTAAATTAACTTAGCGAGTCGCGAAAAATGAATTGAGCGTTTAGGTTTTATTACCAAATTATTAGAATAAATATTATCATAATTTGCGATACAGATCTACTGGTTTCATTTAAATCTTGCATAATTTCTAACTATTACCATTTGAAATCATAGGTGAAAAATCAAAATATTTTGGTAACGTTCAAAAGTGTTTACATGGTGACATTTTAACTGACCGGATTTCAATGTCGAAGTAGCCTTTTATTCCAAGCTTCTCTTTCCAGTATTGTTCCCATTTGTCTCGGGAGTATTGCCTGATCATGATCATTTTGGAAATGTTAGTAACCGATTTATCGGTCTGGCCCCACGCAATTCGCTTAAGACGACGACCAGTTTCTCTAAATAATCTTTCCAGAAGTGACGTTGTTTTTGGAGCAATTATCCCTGTTTTAAGCCATAGTTCAATATTGGCAAATATTCGCTCAGAGAGGTTTTCAAGATAAGCTGTTCCATGCTTGTATCCTTTTTCTCGAAACGTCTCTATGAGGCCTTTAATATCTGATTTACTTCTTTCGTATTTGCTCTTTATCTGTTCCTTATCTTCTTCTTTAAGGATCTCATAATCGCCTTCCGGGAGTGAAGTGGTATCGTCATAACGGACACCTCGAAGAGTGTGTTATATAAACATAACT
>DYJH01000201.1 GCA_020723255.1 Desulfonema limicola
CTCAATAATCCCTAAAAATGACTTAAAAACGAGAAAAAACCATGAAGTTGGGTTATCAAATTCCCCAACTCTTTATTTTAGTGCCAAACTGTTCTTCAACGCCATGTCCACCTTTTCCATTATCTCACCAGGAAGAGCGGCGATTTTCGGCTCTATCAACCGTACATTGTCAATAGTGCGGATCTGCGACAGATTAACAATTGAATGTTTTTTCAGATCGGCATCCCCGCCAACAGGCACACAGATCGGATAAGTTGCTTTCTTATCGGAATATTCAGTGATAACGGCGACGCTGGTTGTAGGCGAGTACAGATTGCCGATATCATTTTGAAGGATCAACACCGGCCGGGTTTTCCCTGTTTCACTCCCCACCACCGGATCGAGGGCCGCATAATAGATTTCTCCTCTTTTAACGTTGAAAGTTGTCATGGGGCGGACTCTGGTAGATTCTCGGCGTCAGAGAATTTGAACTCTTCAGAAATATTGATGTTTTCTTCAGCTAAGTCCTGATAGGCGGCTTTCATCTGCTTTTCAAAATCCTGCCTGTCGAGTTGGGTCAATTTTTCCTCGATAGACTCCCTTACGAGGGCAGAAACCTTTTTCCCCTGTCGGGAAGAGGCGTTGAAGAGCTTCTCCTTGATCTTTGCAGGAAGTTGGATATTTATTCGTACCTTTTGTTGTTGCGTCGTAGATAGAATTTTTGCACCTCTTTTTTGCGTGTGAATGATGTGATTGTTTTATATCAAAAAGCGAAGTAAATAACAATAAATAAACTTAGACTGAAAGACTCTGAATTGAGTTTCGGGCACAATTCATGAAACCAAAGAAAAACGGGAAGTATTCGGTGTCGGGCAGCTTATAGATTTTATTGGTGCCGGAGGTCGGAATTGAACCGACATGGAGTTGCCCCCGGAGGATTTTGAGTCCTCTGCGTCTACCAGTTTCACCACTCCGGCACATTTCGGGCTTATAATCAATATCTCATATATTTGTCAACAAGATTGACGTTTCCCTCGATGTTGAGCCTTTAGCCTCGGACCTTTTTCCTTGAACCTCATGTATTACGCCTTTCTAAGCTTTCTAATATCCCCTATGCGTATAGTCACATTTTTTGAATCAAAGTATTCAAGAAGCGGTATCAAATACTTCCGGGAAGCCCCTGTCATATCTTTAAACTGGGGAGTTGTCATTTCTTCGTTTGCCTTTAAGAATTCAACCACCACACTTTTTAATTTACTGATATTTTCAGAATGAATATAAAAATCTTCCTTTACCTTGACAATGATGCCTTCATTTACAAGAAGCATCAGTACTGCTTTTGCTTTTGCCGGGTCAACTTCAAGTTCTTCAATTAAATCTTTTATAAAAGGGGGTGTAATACCGCCATTAAGATAAATTTTTGTAATTTTTATTTTTATCTGGCTCTGGTCTTCAGCTAGTGAAACTCTATGACCCTCAAGGCGTACCGTATCCTCTTCAAGTGAAATTTCTTTATCTTTTATCATCTGGTTGATTATCAGGATGAAAAATTTTGGATTCAAAAAAGCCGGCATTTTTGATTTAAGCTCTTCTTTCGGCATTCCCGCCTTAAGCGGGTTTGCCCTGTGATAGGCATCAAGAAAATTATGAGTTTCGAGCTTAAGATCATTCAAAATATTTTGATGAAGATATACCCTGTGTTCTTTATCAGCCAGCACGATAGTTTTTTTGGATAAGAGGTTCTGGAGATTGCCATCAAGCTGTTTTTCAGCAATATTTGTCATAACCTTTAATTCCGAAACAGAAGCGCCTTTATAACCGGATTGAGCAATATAATATGAAACCAGTTCTTCAGGTAAAAGCTCCGAAAGACTTTCCAGCCCTTCAGTCACTTCCGTCTTAAATCTCTTATGCTTTGCCGGAACCGGGTTAAGAATTTGCCCGCCTGCGATCGTTCTCACAGGTGAAACGCTTCTTAGAACAAACCTGTCGTCTTTCACAACTGCTATTGGAGTATCAAGTCTTAGTTGTACAACAGCGTTTTCTCCGGGTAAAATCTCTTCCCTGTCGAGCAGAATAAGATTGCCGGGAATTTCACTCGTACCTGAATGAAATCTGACGCGTGTGCGGTTCTTAACAGGTTTCTTGTTGCTCGATAAATATTGCAGGAAAACATCAAGCATAAAACTAGGGATAAGCGACCCGGGGGTTGAAATAGCTTCACCCCGGTTAATCGAGGCCTTTTCAAGACCCTGAAAATTTATTGCCGTCCGCATACCGGCGACAGCTTCGGTTACGCTTTCGTTATGAACTTGTATCCCGCGGACTTTGGAAGTTATGGCCGAAGGATATATCATAATCGTATCTCCGACCTGAACCTTGCCGGATATAAGCGTGCCGGTAATGACAGTGCCGAATCCCTTCATGGTAAAAACCCTGTCAACAGGAAGACGAAACAGGCCTGATGAAGAACGTCCGGGAATATTAGGGCTTAATTCGGAAAGCGCTGCTATAAATTCGTTAATTCCCTGACCAGTTGCGGCAGATACAGGCATAACAGGAGCATGTTCCAAAAAAGTTCCTTTTACAAATTTTTTAATATCATCGGCAACCAGCTCCAGCCATTCATCATCAACAAGATCTATTTTGGTCAGAACAATAATTCCATATTTTATGCCAAGAAGCTGACATATTTCCATATGCTCTTTCGTCTGGGGCATCACACCTTCATCTGCTGCAATAATCATTGCCACAACATCTATCCCTGTGGCTCCGGCAACCATGTTTTTAACAAATTTCTCATGTCCCGGCACATCCACAATTCCGATTCTTATACCGTTTGGAAGATCCAGCCAGGCGAACCCCAGTTCTATGGTTATTCCACGGAGTTGTTCTTCTTTGAGCCTGTCGGTATTAATACCGGTCATAGCTTTTACAAAGCTTGTTTTACCATGATCAATGTGCCCTGCGGTGCCAAGAACAATCTGTTTCACAGATAAAATATCTCCTAAGTTTGATGGACTCGCAAGAAGTCCATCAAGTTTATAAAATATGCAAATCGGTTAATTTAAATTATATACTATGTATTAATAATTTTTTGAAGCAAAATGATTTTTCTTTAATTCATAAATAGGTAGCTTGATATCTTAATCAGGTCATACAAATTAACGGAACAGGTAGTTTGGCATACTTTTTCTGTTAAGTTTTTTTTCAGAATGTAAAAAATCTTGACATATTTTTTATTTTACAGGTAAAAGAGTTAGTTAAAATATAATAAATGTAACTTTAATCCGTCAGGATTATTAATATATGGGTATTTAAACAAACAAGTTAAAAAGGAGCATAATCAATATGAATTTTTTCAAGCAATGGGGAAAATTTATGATGATGGGCGCAAGAGCCCATGCAAAGTGGGAGCTTGATGTCTCAAATGTAATTCTGGGAGATAAAAAGAGGCTTGTAATACTCGGCTTACTTATGATTCCCATAATTCTTGGCGGTTTTGCATTTGCAGAAGAGATCGGAGGAGCTCTTCCTGGGTATCTTGGAGGCAAAGAAGCATACAGCCCGGCTTTTTTCACACCGGTTATTTTTATCTCTTCGATTTTTATCGGTATATGCGCCGGACTCATTACCGGATGTATCGGAGCAGGAGGGGGCTTTATAATTGCACCGGCTCTTATGAGTGCTGGTGTAAAAGGCATTCTGGCTGTGGGAACCGATCTTTTTCACATTTTTGCCAAAGCAATCATGGGTTCGGTTCTTCACAGAAAACTTGGCAATATTTCAGTAGCCCTGGGTTTGATATTTATTATAGGTTCCATATTCGGAGCTACAACAGGAGGATACATAAACCGTGTTCTATATGACATGAATCCTATATTGAGCGATACATTTATCACTATGGTATATGTTTTTATGCTTGGCATTCTCGGAGCATATTCTCTTTATGATTTTCTAACATCAAGAAAAGCCCAAAGCACCGGAGGCGGAGCACATGGAGGAGGTGTTGAAGGAGCAGATCTTGGAAACCTTCCGAAAAAACTTCAGTCTTATAATATTCCTCCTATGATCACTTTTGATGAAAGTCTTATCCCCGGAGGTCGCAAAATATCTTGGGTCTTTCTTGTTTTAAGCGGAGCTCTTGTAGGACTTTGCGCAGCAATTATGGGAGTAGGCGGCGGATTTTTAACTTTTCCGGTATTCGTATATGTTCTTGGCGTATCTTCTCTTACAACTGTTGGAACCGATATATTCCAGATTATTTTTACTGCAGGATATGCCGCAATCGGCCAGTATGCAATATATGGTTTTATTTTCTACACTCTTGCAATGGGAATGCTGCTCGGATCGCTTATTGGAATACAGATTGGGTCTATGGCAACCAAGGTAGTAAAAGGGATAACAATAAGAGGCTTTTATGCAATGGCAGTACTTGCAGGTTTTTCCAACAGACTTTTTGCCCTTCCAAAAAAGCTTGCGGCTATAGAGCTTATCACCCTGTCAAAAGAAACCGGAAAGCTGCTTGATACGATTGGAATCTGGATATTTTTCATCGTAATCAGTATTTTTGCCGTATGGGTTATAGGCACCTTCTTTAAAAATATAAAAAAGCTCAAGGGAGAGGAGGCTATATAAATGATAGCGGATAAAAAGGAATTTTTTGGAGGTGTTGGGTTGCTTGTTGGATTTTTTGTTATTCTGGTAATTATGTTTTGCCCTATTTTTGAGGGGAAAAACGCTTTGAATTACCTTGATTCGCTATATAACTCCATATCAAAAGGCTCTGCCTACTACATACCAAAACTCAAAAAAGAGGTGGATAAGTATACTGGTGAATCTATTTCTGTTGTGCTGGAAATAAAAGACCCAAAAATTGCTGAGGAGACTGCTCTTCTGTTTACCAAAGGAGGCGCTGAAACAAACGTGTCCGGAAAACAATTGAGCATAAAAGGTGATTTTAAAAAAATTCTGGAAAACTGTCTTGAAGATTCGGACAATATGTTTAACAATAACGGAGAGATAATTTCTGAAAAATATGGTTATCCTGAAAAAAATGTCCTGTATAATTGGTACTCTGCCATGAAGCTGATGCAGCTTGAGCTTGTTAAACAGGGCAAAGGAAAAGAATCAAATCTTATGATATCCATAAGTAAAAAAGCAGTTGAGTGTTCTTACAATTATTATAAAGTTATTCCTCAACCGATTTCCGAAAAGGCCGGTATTGTAGTTTTTTCCCTCGTTTTTTATGTAATCTATACTGTTTGGTATGGCTTTGGCATTTTATTTATGTTTGAAGGATGGGGGTTAAGACTTGAGCACTAGACGGAATTACATCAAATAACTACATAAACTAAATAGTATTATCACAGGCCTTTTAATCAAACAAAAAGGCCTGTGAGAGTTATTAGCGAAAAGCTATTTGGCCCGCTGCGTCTGAAACCAACCTTTCTTGTCTTTCCTTTAAAAACTTCCTTCTTTTATTGTTTTCTGAGTTGAACCATAGTAGCGTTTAACGGGCTCCGGTTTTCACCGGTATGACACTTTTTTACTTCCAACGTAATCGCCTTTCAAACTCCTTGATATAATATCTGTTAAAGGCTATATTAGTATATATTCTTGAGTAAATATGGAAAATATGACACCAAAAAACACCATCAATACATTTGAACGGATTTATCTGGCAGGAGAATTCATTAATGAAAAAACTACTGGCTATAAACCTTGAGGATAATCCCACTGACTCTGAGCTTATTAAAGAGATCCTTTCAGATTCTGGTATTGAGTGCGAACTTGTACGCGTTGATTCAGAAAAAAGTTTTATCTTGGAAATTGAAAAGAGTTGTGTCGATATAATTCTTGCTGATTATACGCTTCCTGGCTTTGACGGCCTTACGGCGCTGGATATTGCTTTGAAAAATTGTCCGGATGTCCCTTTCATATTTGTTACCGGAACTCTTGGTGAGGAGATCGCCGTTGAATCGTTAAAAAAAGGTGCAACCGACTATATTCTTAAGGATAAACTCATGCGCCTCGGGCCATCGGTTCAGAGAGCTTTAACAGAAGCAGCATTAAAAAAGGAAAAAAGGGAAAGTCTTGAAAGGCTTCAAAAAGCCACTAATGGGATTATACAGGCTATGGCATTGACAATAGAAACACG
>DYJH01000202.1 GCA_020723255.1 Desulfonema limicola
CCGGAGCTTAACCGCTCTCGGCCTGTTGATGGACTTCTTACGAGTCCATCAATAATTAATTGCCTCTTCAAAAAAGGAAAGAGAATCTGAAGATGCAAGGTTTACAGGTAAATCAATTTGGGTATAAAGTGGAAAATGGTCAGAGGGGTAGCATTTTTCCCATCGCTGTTGAATAATTTGAGCATCCAGGACCCGTACAGAAGACGGGGCAAAAATATAATCAAACTTAAAGCGGAAAAAATATCTGCCAAAACCATTATATGTAGCAGCGTTTCGGTTTTTTGGATATCGCACCCGGAAGGTATCCACCAAGGGTATAGGATTTATTGCCGTAACTTTTGTTTTTATTCTTAAAGGGTTTTTGCCTTTTAAATATTGTATGGGTGCGCTTCTTTCTCTGGCATTAAAATCCCCCGTCAGTATAAACGGATCCGGAAAAGAACGTGCATGAATACGCTTGATCAAAAGGATAACGCTTTTTTTTCGAGAACTCTGGGAAATATGATCCAGATGGGTATTAAAGATATAAAAAGCCTGCTGAGATTCTTTTTCAATCAACCGTACCCAGGTGCAGATACGCGGCATGATGTTTCCCCATCCTTTTGACCTCGGGATATCGGGTGTATCTGACAGCCAAAAGGTATCTCCCTCAGATAGTGCAAATCGTGTTGAATCATAAAAAATAGCGTTATGCAATCTTTTGGCGCTGCCTAAATTCCCAATACCGAAATGCTCATATCCTGGAAGCATGTCATGGATTTCAGAAATTTGAAAATCTAACGCTTCCTGCAGGCACAAAACATCAGGGCAATATTGATTCAAAATCTCATTTACAAGGTTGCGGCGATATATCCAGTGATTTCTGCCGTCCCGCGCAGTCCCACGCCGGATATTAAAACTCATAACTTTCAATTTCAAGCCGATATTCGGGATTGGATCAGATAAAGAATTTGTTCCCGTTTTGTTACTTTCTACCTGTGGATGTACTGCAAAAGGCCAAGCGACTGGCCAACGAGCCTTATAGATCGCTTTTTTAGCAAATCTGAATTCCATAATTTTATTTATTTACCTTTTATCTGGTACGCCCGGCTGGAATCGAACCAGCGATCTTCAGCTCCGGAGGCTGACGCCCTATCCACTGGGCCACGGGCGCATATAATGTTATAAAGCTAAATTATATATGCTGAAAAGTCAAGTTTGAAAGCAATGCTTTGGCTTCGCCTACAACGTACAAAGATCCGGTTATACAGATTATTTCTTTCGAAGAAGCGGTTTTAATGGCATAATTAACAGCATCTTTTACTTTGGGGATAATCTTGATGTCCTTAACAAGATTTTTTGAAACTTCATAGAGTGTTTCCGGTTCCAATGCCCTGTCTATCTGCGGTTTTGTCAATATTGCCCTGCTTGAGACCGAAAGAATTTTTTTCAGCATAGCCCGGTATGGTTTATCATCCAGCATACCTGTAACAACTGTGATCTTTCTGCCTTTATATTCTTTTGATAAAAATTTGTGCAGAGCTTGTGAGGCATTAAGATTATGCGCTCCATCAAGAATTATGCAAGGAGAAGTCGACACGATTTCAAGCCTTCCCGGCCAATTGGTTTGCTTAAGACCGGAACGAATATGTTTTTCTGTAAGACTGATTTTATTTCCAAGAAGTTCGCAAGCGGCCAGAACAAGAGCTGCATTTTCAATCTGGTGTTCTCCTTGCAGGTTTGTCTGCATATCCTGCCAAACATTTTTGATGCCAATATAAGAAAAAGTTCCATCCTTATTTTTTTTTATCTTGAAATTATCTCCCAAAAGATAAAAAGGAGCTCTTTTTTTAACAGCAATACTTTTCAATATTTTAATTACGCTTTCCTGCTTTGCTCCGGTTATTACAGGTTTTCCTCTTTTAATAATACCGCCTTTTTCACCTGCTATTTCTTCCACCGTATTTCCAAGGTATTTCTTATGCTCAAGAGAGATGTTTGTGATTATTGTAATTTCAGGTTTTATGATATTTGTTGCATCAAGTCTTCCGCCCATTCCTGTTTCGATAACAGCCCATTCAACTTTTTGTTTGCTGAATTCATATAAGGCCATAGCTGTTGAAAATTCAAAAAATGTCGGTTCACGGGAACCCTTATGCACCTGATTTACCGCATTATATGCTTCGATGACATTTTTATTTGATATAAGCCTATTATTTATACGGATTCTTTCGTTGAAATTTACAAGGTGCGGCGAGGTAAACAGACCGACTTTAAACCCTGCTTTTTGCAAAATTGCAGATAAAGAGGATGCGACAGAGCCTTTTCCGTTTGTGCCGGCAATATGTATGCACGAATAATTATCCTGAGGGTTTCCCAAAGCACGAAGGATATTTCTTGTTGTTGCAAGTCCAAGCTTAATCCCGAATCTTCTTAAACCGAACATCAAGCTAAGGCAATCATTATAAGCCTTATTTTCCATAAACTTTTTCCTGGTAAATTAAGTAATTATATCAAAGAGGCTATAAAAAAACCCGGCAAAAATGTTGTTCTTGCCGGGTTTTTTATTTAAGTATATTAACACTATTTTCTGTATTTACTTCTGGAAATAGCCAATCTTTCTCTTCTTAAAGCTTCGCGCTGTTTGCGGCGCCTGAATTCGCTAGGTTTTTCATAACTCTTTTTTAATTTCAACCGTTTGAAAAGACCATCATTTTGAATCTTTTTTTTCAAAATTCGTATTGCTTTTTCAAGGTCGTTATCAAAAACCTTGACCTGAATTTCCTTCAAATTTTTTCGCCCCCTTCTTTGCACCAGATAAATTTAGGCTTTTACTCCCATTTCTGATGTTTTTTACACCCATTCCGACAATTTTTCTTTTTGATATAAATTTATAAAAAGTCAAAAACCAACAACCGATTTAAGCAAATTGATGCTGATGAATTTTTACAGGTTTATCTTCTTAGCTTAATATTTATATCTTAGCAAGAAAAATTATCAACAAAAATGAAGTTTGGCATTACTCAATGCTGCTCAAAAAAATATCATTTAAGTTTAGACAAAAGATCGGCCTGAACTTCTTTTACACCGGGAGTTCCGTCAAGCGGGATATATTTTATCGAGCCGGTTTTCTTGGCGATATCTTTAAAATAATATGCCGATGCAAGCGTACCTTCATTTATATCATAATATATATCATGGCGTTTATTTATTGCAGTTTCATCCTGGTCATCGGCTCTTGTTTTTAAGTTGCCTCCGCATACACGGCATTTGTCGCCATTTGGTTTAATTGCATCTATATATATGTTGTTGGGGTGATTATTGTCATTTTCGCAAAGCCTGCGCCCCATAATCCTGTTTTTTGCTATCTGGCGATCGAGTGTTATTTCAACTACTATGTCAAGCTTTATACCTGCGCTTTTTAACGATTCGTCAAGCTTTACCGCCTGGTTTTTATTTCTGGGAAAACCATCAAGAAGCCAGCCGTTTATGCAATCCGGCTGTTTCATCCGGTCGAGTATCATAGGAATCGTAATTTCATCCGGCACCAAATCACCTCTGTCTATGTATGCCTTGGCTTTTGCGCCAAGCTCTGTTCCTTTTGAAATATTTTCACGGAATATAGCGCCGGATTCAATATGGGGGGTATTATATTTTTCCTTTAAAATGGCTCCCTGTGTTCCTTTACCACTGCCGTTAGGCCCGAAAAACAAAATGTTCATGTAAATTCTCCTTTTATTATTTCTTGGTGATGCTTTCTTTTATAAGCCTGTTTTGTCAGGTATCTTGGCTTAAATATAGAAATGACTTGATATTGTCAAGTGCAAGAAATGGCAAAACAATTAATTATCCTTATGTCGCCTATTCTTTTTCTGTGATAAGATATAAAATAACAAGTTAATTATAAATTAATAAGTAAGGGGAAAGCTTATGCCATTTAAACAAAATCTAATAAATAAAATCAGAATGGATAAGATGGTAAAAAATGTGCTTAATTCTATTGGACCACCGGAAAGCGGACAGAAAATTGATAAGGAAACAATGAGAAAGATTCTCGCAATGTTTCCTTATAACAAAATTAATGAAAGAGACCTGGAACTATATGTACAGGACACTACTGAAAATATTAAAAAAATACTTGCTCTTGACAATGAGCTTGCTTTATACAATACAACAGTTGCTGATGTTGTTTTGCGTAAAAGTCCAACCATAAAAGAAATGCTTAGCTTCCGCAATGCCCGTAAAATATTAAATGACTCGGATGTGCTTTTATATAAAAAACACGACAGCGTAATATTTTTTCAAAACGCATATATTGCATCGCTTGATCTTTCGTTCAGCAAATCGGATATTGCAGATATTGAAAATGATGGCTGCTTTTCTCTTGAAAGAGGTTATACCGACGGAGTTGTTGAAACGCTTGAACTTTTTTCAGAACTTCTTGACTGTTCACCGCTTCCACGAAATTTTATTATAAGTAATCATATTGTAATCGGAGTTTCCAACAAAGAACAAAACGCAGAAACGCGCTTTGGACCGATAATTATGTATAACCTTATTCATAATACTATTAAACTGTATGATGAAAAAATAGGAATTCATGAAAAGGAAAAAATCGAATTTCTACACAAGATAGCATACGGCAATGAAAAAGCTTCTAAAGAAGGACCAAAAGTGTTTCAACATCTAACAAAAATGGCGCTATTAAAAAATCAAAAACCGCTTTGATTAGTTAAGAAGCAGCTTCTACAGGCTGGGCTTTAGATCTTGTTTTTCTCTTTGGCGCCATCTCTTTTTCAGGCAAAGAACCTATTGCTGAATTTTCTTCCTTCCCGCCTCCTTTTTCAGCTATTTTCTTCAATTGAACCGTAACAGCTTCCAATGCCCCGGCCTTTCGCTCTTCAGCTCCGGCTCTTCTTTCAGCAGCATCTGCCATCCGTTTTTGGCTCTCTGCTATACCTTCCATAATCTTGTTAAATGCGGGCAGATACTCAGATGCAATCGTTTTAACAAAACCAATTACATCAGCCGAATCTTTATTTCTTTGTTTATCTATTCCGGAGTATTTTCCGTCAAACGGCTTGCGGTTTCTGTCAAACCGCTTGTTAGTTCTAAGATTGTGAATAAAATCATCCATTATACGCCTCCTAATAATTATTTATATCCGGATCTCATGTTTTCAACGCCAAATCTGGATAAAACGTAATGTGATATCGAAAGAAAAGGATTTGTCTATTATTTACGAAAAGCGGATTGTGATAATCATATTATAAAAGTATATTAGTAAAAGTCAAGAACTGGTTTAAAATGGCTATGAAAAATATATTTTATGGCTATAAGAATTTTTTTGCCCTTACTATATGTTTCTGCTATGCAACAATAATTGATCGGCTTTATATAAGTTCATCAATCTTGGACAATTTTATAAGACAGGAGGATCAGGAGCTATGACTGAGATTATTGATATAAAGGCAAGAGAAGTTTTAGATTCGAGAGGGAATCCGACGGTTGAAGTAGATGTATTCGTATCGTGCGGTGCAATGGGGCGGGCATCAGTTCCTTCCGGAGCTTCAACCGGAACACGAGAAGCTCTTGAACTTCGTGATAAAAAGGCAAAAAGATTCGGAGGCAAGGGTGTATCTGCAGCGGTTCAAAATGTTCTTATCACAATCGCTCCGGCAATCCGCGGTATGGATGCAGCTGACCAGACGGCTCTTGATAAGCAAATGATCAAAATCGACGGGACTCCCAATAAGTCAAAATTAGGAGCTAACGCAATCTTAGGCGTTTCTATGGCTGCCTGCAGAGCAGCTGCCGCTGCATTCGGTATGCCACTATATCGTTACTTGGGAGGCATAAATGCACGTTATTTGCCCCTCCCAATGATGAATATAATAAACGGAGGCGCTCATGCTGCAAACAATCTCGATATACAGGAGTTTATGATAATCCCTGTTGGAGCTAAAAATATAGCTGAGGCTATACGTATGGGATCTGAAACATTTCACAGCTTAAAGAAAATTCTCAAAGATAAGGGGCTTAATACTGGCGTAGGTGATGAAGGCGGGTTTGCACCGGATCTTTCTTCAAACGAGGAA
>DYJH01000203.1 GCA_020723255.1 Desulfonema limicola
TAATAAATTATTTTTATACTACGTGTGGAAGTATTTTCTTCTCTTCTTTTAATATATAACGCTGTAAGCTTTTTAAGTTCACTCCAGTGTTACTAATTTTTATAATATAAATACAAGATGTTAAGTAAAAATCTAAATGCCTTACAGCATTCCATTTACCATTCAATTCCCTGAACATGACATGGTGTAAGGCTCCAGCAGTATCTACCCGAGATTTCCTTGGCATTACATCTCGTTAATATTCTAAAATATTCATGTCATGTTACAAAGCTAACAGCGTTATTCCCTCCTAAATAGTTAACCACCAATTATTTCATTCAGACCTTCAATTATAAGAGCCACTTCTTCATCAGATACTTTGGCTAATTTATTGCCGATGCGCTTTACAGACAACGTGCGAATCTGGCTAATTTTTACCCATGATTGTTTTGGAAGTTTTGATTCAGAAAGTTCCAGGGTAAGTGGGAAACCGGCTCTTTGGGGCTGGCTTGTAATCGCTACTGCAATCACGGTGCCGGAGTTCTCATTAAACACGTTTTGACTTAAGATAAGAACAGGGCGTAAACCGCCCCGTTCACTGCCAATGACAGGATTTAAATCCGCCCAATGGATATCACCTCTTAATATTCCGGCCATAGTTCCATCTCCACCGAAAAACCTTCTTCCGCCAAAGACTGTTCGAATTCAGGATTAAGCTTTGCACACTCTTGAGCGAGCCTGCTTTTATTAAGACGTATCAGTTTATCGGCAACAGCCTCTTGGATAGCCTTGCTACGATTCGGAAAATAGTTCGATTTAACAAGAATATCTATTTGTTTAAGCATTTTATCATCTATGGTAATTGCAATTTTTGATGCAGCCATTTTCATCACCTCCGGTATGATATTATATCATACCGATACAATTTTCAAGCTTATTCTTGTGGCTAACTGGTTTAGACAGGCTCAATCCTTCAATTCCGGGTAGTCGGTATAGCCCTTGGGACCAGGGGTATAGAACGTCGCCATATCCGGCTCGTTCATGGCTGCGCCGGTTTTCCATCGATCCACCAGGTCGGGATTGGCAAGGAAAGGTCGCCCCACGGCTATGAGATCGCATTTGCCTGCAACCAGATCGCTTTCGGCACGCTTTGCATCGTAACCACCGGAGAGAATCAACGTACGCTTGAATATCTCGCGGAATGTCATTTTCATGGCATCGGGCACCGGCGGTGCGCCCAAATGCGAGTGATCCACGAGGTGTATATAAACCAACCCACGTTCGTTGAGCTGTTTCGCAATATAAGTATAATCCTCCTCCATCATGTCATATAACGGCATATCGTTGAACACGCCGAATGGCGAAAGCCGGATGCCCACCTTGCCCTTGCCGATGGCAGTAATCACAGATTCGGCAACTTCCAGTACAAAACGCGCGCGGTTTTCGATAGAGCCGCCGTAACCATCAGATCGCTGATTCGTGTTAGGACGGATAAACTGTTCAAGCAAATAGCCATTCGCGCCATGCAGTTCGATGCCGTCAAACCCAGCTGTTACGGCATTCTTTGCAGCCTCAACAAACTCAGCAACGGTATTTTTAATGTCGGCATCGGTCATTGCTTGAGGCATAGGATATGGCTTATTGCCTTCGGCATCCGTGTACATCTCGCCGGCTGCCGCTACAGCCGAGGGGGCAAAGATACTTGCTCCAGGAGGCATATTAAGGGGATGAACAATTCGCCCGCAGTGCATGATCTGGACAAACATCTTGGCACCCTTAGCGTGTACCGCATCGGTAATACCTTTCCACCCCTCAACCTGTGCTGCGGAAAATATTCCCGGTATGCGGGGATAACCCAGCCCGTTTGGTGAGGGCGAAGTTCCCTCGGTAATTATGAGTCCAGCTGTGGCGCGCTGGGCATAGTAATGCGCCATAAGAGCGTTGGGAATATTGTCTGTAGCGCGGCTTCGTGTCATAGGAGACATAACCAGATGATTCTGTAATGTAAGATGTCCGAGAACGGTTTTTGAGTAAAGAATTGACATGGCCTTATCCTCCATTAATCCTTAAGCCACCGGCTTTAGCTGATATTGCTTGACTTATTGTCAGACCAGTTCCAAAGAGCCGCCCGTTGACGAAGAGAATTTTTTCTGACAAAATCCCATAATGAATCAAGTTCGGCCTGTGAGACTTCAGGATCTTTTTTAAGAATAGCATCTATTTTATCGCACTGTCTCGCTGCAATACTGAGCCAGTGCCGGACTGTATTGAAAGTTATTCCCATAGAATCTGCCGTTTTTTGTAAAGGCATTCCTTTAAGCAATAGTTTAAGAGCCTTTAAAATTTTTTCTTCCGAAGATCTAAGTCCGTGAAATATAGTTCCTGTTCTGTTGCAAAAAGATCTGCCGCATGCTTTACAAAGAAACCTGCGGCCTTTGGCGCCGTCTTTTGTCAGGTATGTCCCGTTTGAAACGATATTGCCTTGTATCGTTTTACCATACAGCTTGCATTGCGGGTTTGCGCAGGTTTCGGATATGGGTTTGTCATACCTCACGTTTCTATTTTTATCACAGGATATATTTCTATCAACGATAAAAGATGATTTATCAACGTCTATTAAAGGATTATTTTCCGGCATCTTTTCAGTTTGCCCGTCAAACCCTTTAATCATCCATCCATAAGGTGTTCTGAGCCTAATATGAACATCCAGATTTTGTTCATAGATTACAGGGCTGTTTTTATTGTATTTCTGCACATAACCTCTTACAAGTCTCATTCCCATATTATTCTGGATTGTTATTGCTTCTTTAGTAGCAGTATGAGTGGCAAGAAGAAATTTTTCTTTTTTTGCTATTCCAGCAAGCGATTGAGCGCTGTCTATAACAAGCCGCCGCCCAACGCTAACACATGCTGAATACACGGAATAATAAAACAAAACTCCTTCGTCCATGCTTATAATACTATTAATGTTTTGAGAACTCAGATAATTTTCTATGCTCTTTGATTTTATAATATCATTATATATATTTGTTTTTATTGGAAGACATATCTGGTGTCCGACATAATGGCCCCAGCAGTCAATAGCGATATTATTTAGACATGGAAGTAGCCTGGCGGCTTTTTTGATCAGATTTTTCGGCAATGGTCTCTCCGTTCCATAAATATCATGATGGCATGAGAGAATCATATTAATTTGCCTGTCTGTTGTAATTGGTATATATTTTATAAGAAAGTCATCCGGGGATTTTCCGTGGTATCTGAATAACTCATGTGACAGAAACTGATCTTCCTCACTCAAAGAATATTTAAACATCCTTTTGCCTAACGAATACCAGATCGGCTGATCAGCATTAAGAGCTATTAATGCCAGCATGGGGAGACCTGTGAATTCCGAAAGATCGTGCAGATTCTCAATTCTGGGTCGGCGGCGATCGGATTCCCAGTTTTGCAATTCCCGAACGCTAATTTGGATTGATTCGGAAAATTTTTCCTGGCTTATTTTCCGCCATTTACGGTATTCTTTAATAAGAGAACCGAGGGATATATAAAGTTTAGTATTATCTGACGAAATATTTGTTCCTTGTATTGAAGCCATGAATTTATTATTTTGTGTTATTTTGGTACAAATTTATATATAATAAAGCAGTATCAACCTTCAAGATAATTAAGATTTTAAACATTATATACCGTATTTTTTTATACTAAGCTATACTTATGTTTTCAATGAAGCGCCATTTTCTACCGGATAGCATATTTGTTTAACTTAATGTTATTTAAGGATAAACATATGGAAGAGATTAAAAAAATAGTATGTTGCGGATGTGCACCCCGATGCCCAGCATTTGTGCGGGTCAAAGACGGCAAAGTGGTCGAACAGTTCTTTAATAAGGCTGATGATTCGCCAATGCAAAAGTATTATTCTATCATTTCAAAATCTTGTGCCCGGAGCAGAGCTGCTCCTGAGGTGGTGGATCACCCGCAAAGACTGAACTTCCCATTAAAGAGGGTTGGAGAAAGAGGCTCAAACAAGTGGAAGCGGGTACATTGGGATGAGGCTTTGGATGATATAGCAAACAAGCTGCAGGAGGTGAGAGAACAGTTTGGCCCCGAAGGGGTGGGGTTTAATGTTGCCGGAGACTCGGGCAATTCTCCGATTGAATATCAGCGTCGCTTTATGAATCTTTTCGGCAGCCCGTCCTTTGCTTCCCATAGCCAGGTGTGAATCGCTACGGCTACTGTGCTGGGCAGCACAGCTTGCGGAGGGTTTGCTTATTTTCCTTTTGACATGACAGCGGAAACCAGGTGCATGATGCTCTTCGGTACTAATCCCAGCACGTGTTGGCGGTTCCAGTGGTATGCAACACGTGATTTGAAGAAAACAGGAATGAAGCTCATCGTGATTGATCCTATGGTCTCTGAGGCAGCAGCCATAGCCGATATTCATCTTCAAATACAGCCTGGCACCGATACAGCTCTGGTTTTGGGCATGTTAAATGTTATTATCAAAGAAGGCCTTTATGATAAGGAGTTTGTGGATAAATGGTGCTATGGTTTTGAACAGCTTTCCAAGCGGGTAGAAGATTACCCTCCTGAAAAAGTATCTCAGATCACAGGGGCGCCGGCAGAAAAGATTAAAGAAGCCAGCCGGATGTATGCCGGTAATAAACCTGGAATTGTCCAGAGCACCCCATCTACCGAACAGATCCCGAATTCTTCGCAGTTTATCCTGGCCCGGTTCCTTTTGCCCGCCATAACCGGCAATTATGATGTTCCAGGCGGTCAATATCTTATGGAATCTCATCCCACGATGGGGCTGGTCGCTGATGTGGAATGTTCGGAATACCTGGCACCGGAACAAAAAGCGAAACTTATAGGGACAAAGGAGTTCCCTCTTTTTTCATCATGGGCAAACTACCTTAAGATAGAGAAGAATCTGATGAAGGTCAGAAACAGGCCAATGGCCAAGTCCTGGTGGAACGCCGGGATGGCGCATGCCCCGATGCTGTGGAGGGCTGTTCTTACCGGCAAGCCTTATCCTATCAAAGCAATGATTACCGAAAGCTCCAATCCTTTGACTGCTTTTCCCAATACCAGGCTTGTTTATGAAGCTTTAATGAAGCTGGATCTTCATGTAGTAGTGGACATCTGGATGACACCAAGTGCACTTATGGCTGATTATGTGCTGCCTGCAAACAGCTATCTGGAGGGACCCTTCATCACCCCGGGTGCAGGTGATTACATGAATTTTTTCATTGTTGGCGAAGCAGCTATCAGCCCTATGTATGAGCGAAGAGATGAATACAATATATACAGGGATCTGGGTCTGAGGCTAGGGCAGGAAGGATTCTGGCCCTGGGAAACTCATGAACAAGCCTATGAACACCGCCTCCTGCAGATGGGTTTAACCTTCAAACAAGCTGTGGAGCAGGTTTTCATATTTGCCCCCAGAAACTATAGAAAACACGAGAAAGCAGGATTCGGCACACCGACGGGAAAGATAGAGTTATACAACACAACTCTGGAAAAATTAGGGTTCGATCCTTTGCCAAGCTGGAAAGAATGGCCAAATAGTCCGAATTCGGATCTGGCCCGGGAGTTTCCCATGACTCTGACATCCAGACGTGTAAGGGAATACTCTCATTCGTTGAATCGCCAGCTTAAAACCGTTCGGGAAAGATATCCTGATCCGATAGCGAGGCTTAATCCGTTAAAAGCTGCGGAGTTAGGGATTGATGATGGCGACTGGCTCTGGATAGAAACCAGACTAGGCAGAGTTCAGTTTAAATGCAAGCATTTCGATGGTCTGTTGCCCAATGTAGTGAGCGCCGAATTCGGATGGTGGTTTCCTGAAGATCCTGCTGAATCCCCTTCCCTCTCCGGTTTATGGAAATCCAATTTGAATGTAATTCTGGATGATGATCCCGACTTATCAGATCCGCTTACAGGCGCCTGGCCGATGAGGGCAGTGCCCTGCAAGGTTTATAAAGTCACGGATCAGGAAGTGGAAAAATTAACTTATGATGGACTCGCAAGAAGTCCATCAACAGGCCGAGGGCGGGTAAGCCCCGGCCTGGGGTGAGGGTGG
>DYJH01000204.1 GCA_020723255.1 Desulfonema limicola
GGGCGTGGGTATCGGCGTGGACTACGGCATCTATATTCTAAGCCGAATGGCGGAGGAATACCAGTTCAGCAAAGGCGATTACGGGAAGGCCCGTTACATGGCAATCACCACAACAGGCAAGGCGATCATTTTTACAGCCACGACCCTGGTTCTTTCGGTTATTTTCTTTGCCTTCGCCAGTTTCAAATTTCAGGCTGAGATGGCGATCCTTTTGGCCTTCCTGTTGGTTGCCAACATGGTGGGGGCGCTGGCTATTCTGCCTGCGCTGGTCTCGATTGTGGGTCCGGAAAGGATCTTGCCGAAGTACAGGGCTTAACAGTAGAATAAAGCATCATGCCGGCGGAAGCGGGCATATATTCCTGAATTCCGGATCAAGTCCGGAATGACCACGATAATAAAATTCATGAGAAGAGAGGTAGGGAATAAGATGAAGACGAAAAGAACAACGCTAATTATCCTGGCATTGGTTTCCGCTCTGTTCGTATTTCCCAGCCTATCGGCATTTGCTGATGGGAAAAAGCGAACGCTGGGCGATCACGTATATTCGGTTTGTTTTGTTAATAGTAAAGAAGGCTGGGCGGCGGGCGCGCGGGGCTCTGTCCAGCATACTTCTGACGGTGGGCTAACTTGGGAGAGGCAGCAGATAAAAACGAATACGTTGCTCTTGTCCATTTCCTTTTACAATTCTCAGGTGGGGTGGGTCGTAGGCAAGGCAGGAGCAATTTTTCATACTATGGATGGCGGTAAGATTTGGACCGAGCAGCCTGCCCCACAAAGGAAGAACCTTTTTGCGCTAAAGGCGCTAGGCCCTGAGAAATGTTTGGCGGTGGGCGATTGGGGAGCGATATTCTATACGGCTGACGGTGGAAAGACTTGGGAGGACAAGACCTTTCCCAAGGATGTAGTCTTCTATAGCATCGATTTCGTGAACGAGAACGAGGGTTGGATAGCAGGTGAGTTCGGTACGATTCTGTTCAGCAAAGATGGCGGCAAGAACTGGACTGCTCAGCAGTCGGGGACGGAGACGACTCTTTTCGGAATCTCTTTTGCTTCCGCGAAGCAAGGTGTGGCGGTTGGTTTGAGTAGCGCCATGCTGCGGACGGAAGACGGTGGCCGGAGCTGGAAGCCGGTAATCTTGTTGGCTGATGAGAAGAGTGAGACGCAAGCCCTTTATGAAGTTAAACTGCGGGGTAATTTTGGCATCGCGGTGGGCGACCGGGGGACGATCATTACGAGCGTGGACAGCGGTAAGAACTGGACATATATGCCCGTGCCGCTGGATGTAAGGCTTCTCTGGTTCTACGGGATCGATCTCCTGGGCGACAACAAGGCCTTTATCATCGGGATGCGCTCAATGGCCATAATCACCGAGGGCAACCGTATAAAAATGATGGGTGCTTTGCCCGTTCTTAGCCCCTATGGTAAATAAGTGAATTCTTTCCCTTATAACCATCGCTGTTTTAATTTTTGCCTTGACATTGGAATACATTCCTTTCAAAACATCTTATAATTAAACCCTATAATTATTTATAATGATCGTAGATATTTTTTTATTTTTAGACAATAATTACCATATAAGCAACTTGGTTATCTTATTCGGTAGATTATTTAAATTTTTTTTCCGCATAACAAGGATGATAAAATAATTATGATGAATAAACAGCTATTTATCTGTATTATAAAACATAAAGAATATTGGCATGTTTTATGCTCACTTAATAAACTGAATACCAGTATGTCTTTATCCGATTAACCAGCTTCTATTGCATATCTGAAAAATTTGAGTAAATATATAATAAGAAATTTTTGACAATACTGAAACCAATAAAAGGGGGTAATGAATGAAACAAAGTGAGTTTGCGATTATCGGAAAGCCCATCCCGCGTATAGATGGTATGATAAAAACAAAAGGGGAGGCGCTGTACACTACAGATATTTCGCTTCCCGGCATGTTATACGGGAAAATGCTTCGCAGTCCTTATCCTCATGCAAAGATACTGAGGATTGATACGAGCAAAGCGGAAAAAATAAGGGGCGTTAAGGCTGTTATTACAGGCAAAGATACGCCGGATATCAAATATGGATGTATGATGGTATTCGGCTTTCCTGAAGCTTCGGACCAATATTTTTTGGCCAGAGACAGAGTTCGCTTTGTCGGTGATCCTGTTTGCGCAGTAGCCGCAACGGATGAGAGTATCGCTACGGAAGCATTGGAGCAAATAGTTGTCGAATATGAAGAACTTCCGGCAGTTTTTTCCATAGAAGAAGCAACAAAACCCGATGCTGTTATGCTTCACGAAAACAATCCGGGCAATATAAGTATAGGGGTTGCTTATAAGTCCGGGGATATGGAGAAAGCATTTAAGGAAGCATATTATGTCAGAGAAGATACATTTAACACCCAGTTGGTTCAGAATTGCTGTATGGAGCCCCAGGTTTGTTTAAGCAATTTTGATTCAAGCGGAAAGCTCACCATGTGGAGTTCGACCCAGGCTCCGTTTCTGCAAAAAATGCTTATGTCCGCGGTTTTGGATATTCCGCAGGAAAATGTAAGGGTAATTAAGCCTCATATGGGCGGAGGATTCGGAGCAAAAGCCGAACTGTTTGCCGTGCATTATTGCGCTGCCCTTCTTTCAAGACAAAGCGGCAGACCTGTATTGATCTGTCATACACGGGAAGAGGAATTTGCTGCTAGCGCAATGAGGCATCCCATGAGAATAGAATTAAAAATCGGGGTGAAAAAGGACGGGACTATAATAGCCAGAAAAGGAACGAATTGGCTTGACGGAGGGGCTTACAACAGTCTGGGGCCTCAGGCGGCAGCCGATTCACTCATGTTTTTGTCTCTTCCTTACAGGCAGCCCAACGTGGATTTTCAAAGTATCCGGGTATATACAAACAGGTCTCCTTCGGGCGCGATGCGGGGATTGACAGGCCCGCAGGTTCAGCTTGCAACCGACATACAGTTGGATATCGTGGCCGAGGAATTGGGCATGGATCCTCTTGATATTAAAATCAAAAACGGACTTAAGGCAGGAGATGTGACGGCAAGCGGTCTTAAGATGAAAAGCGGATCAATTGAAGAATGCCTCCAAAAAATTGCCGAGGAATCGGAATGGAAGAATAAATACGGCAAACTGCCTCCTTTGCGGGGAATCGGTGTGGGGTGTAATTCTTTTCCTTGCGGCACCAGGGTTTTGATGTTTGGTCCGGCCACTGCGCTTGCCACTGCTTTGATCAGGGCGAATATAGATGGAACCGTTACCATAAATACCGGTGCTTCGGATATAGGCCAGGGATCAGATACGGTTATCTGCCTGATGACTTCCGAGGTGCTGGGTATAAAAATGGAGGACGTAAGAAATATGCCTCCTGATACCGATTTATCTCCTCCTGATTATTATACTGCATCCAGCCGGGTAACCATGATGGTTGGAAATGCAGTAATAAATGCAGCCACAGCACTTAAAGCAAAACTTTTTGAAGCAGTTTCAAAACAGCTTGAGGCTAATGCAAAAGATCTGGAGGCCGGAGATAGTAGAATATATGTTAAGGGCTCACCGGAAAAAGGGGTGTCTTTTCGTGAAGCTGTTGAGATTTGTCAGATGTTAAACGGCGGTTCGACAATTACCGCTCAGGGCAATTTTGATCCAGATCTGGGGCCGTTTGATTTAAGGACAGGGGAAGGCGATTATTCTCCTTCATACAGCTTTGGTGCGCAAGTAGCAGAGGTGGAAATAGACCCGGATACGGGAAGAGTAAAAATAGAAAGAATACTTCGTGTTCACGATTGCGGACGTGTTATAAGTCTATTGGGGGCACAGGGCCAGCTTGAAGGATCAGTTGCCCTGGGGATCGGGGGTGCGCTTTCGGAAAAACTCTTTTTTGAAGAAGGAAGATATTTAAATCCTTCTTTTTTGGATTACAAATTTCCAACCTCCATGGAAATACCGGATATGGAAAACACTTTTGTAGAATCGAATGATCCTGTAGGTCCTTTTGGTGCAAAGGAAGTAGGAGAAGGCTGCATAAACCCGGTTGCCCCTGCCATTCTTGGTGCGATCTATAATGCGACAGGATTAAGATTCAAAGAACTGCCGGTTACCCCTGAAATGATTCTTAAAGGCTTAAAGAAAATGAAAGGAGAAGAATAATATGAGACTTCCGCATTTTGAATATTTTGAACCGGAAACATTAAAAAGTGCCGTCAATTTAATTCTCAAGAATAAAGAATCGAAGTTTCTTGCCGGAGGAACGGATCTTATGCCCAAGTTCAAAAAAGGGGTCATAAGACCGGAAGTTCTGATAAACATAAAAGAAATTACCGGCATAAATTCGATCAAAGAGGAGAAAAATTATTTAAAGATAGGTGCATTGGTTACTCTTGGAGAGATTGAAGATTCCCCTCTAATTAATCAGGTTTTTCCTTCAATAGTTGAAGCGGCTCACTCGGTTGCAACTCAACAGCTGCGTAATACAGCTACTTTGGGAGGTAACCTGTGCCAGGATACACGCTGCCTCTACTTTGATAATTCATATCTTTTCGGCCAGTCGATATGGGAGAAGTGTTTTAAGAGAGGCGGCAATGTCTGTCATCTGGTCAAGAAGGGGAAGAAATGTCTGGCTGTTTACTCCGGAGATGTTGCGCCGGTATTACTTGCTCTAAACGCCAAAGTGCAGGTTGTAGGTTCTTCGGGAAAGCGTTTGATTAGTCTTTCAGAAATCTATTCAGGAAAGGGAGATAATGCTTTTACTCTTTTACCAGAAGAGCTGATAGCAGAAATTCATGTTCCGAAGCCCAAGCCTTCAAGCTATGGAACTTATGTTAAGTTCCGTGAAAGAGGGTCAATCGATTTTCCGATTGTAGGAATAGCGGCTTATTTGACGATAAATAAAGATACGATTAAAGATGCCAATATATGGCTTACCTCTGTGGGGTCTGCTCCCGTTGAGGCTGTTGAAGCGGAATCAGTGCTGAAAGGGGCGAACATAAGTACTGATCTGATAGAAAAATCTGCCAATCAGGCGTATCAGCAAATAGCGCCCGTTCCGAACCACGGTTATTCGGCATGGTATATAAAGGAGATGGTTAAGGTATTTGTAAAGCGAGCCTTGATAAAAGTAATGGAGAACGCAAGAGGAGGGCAATCGTAATGAAAAAAATTATAGAATTAAATGTGAACGGTGAGAAGCATGAAGTGGCGGTTGCACCGAATCAAACTCTTTTGGAAGTATTGAGGGAAGATCTTCATCTAACGGGTACAAAGGAAAGCTGTGATCTTGGTTCATGCGGCTCCTGTACGGTTCTTATGGACGGGAATGCAGTGCTTGCCTGTATGATATTGGCAGTTGATGTCAAAGGAAAGGAGATTCTTACGATTGAAGGCTTGGCACAAAACAATGAGCTGCACCCTCTGCAAAAATCTTTTCATGAAAAAGGGGCTGTCCAATGCGGTTATTGCACTTCGGGGATGATAATGACGGCAAAAGCTTTTCTTGACAAACAACCTAATCCGACGAAGAATGAAGTAAAAGAGGCTATTTCCGGAAATCTATGCCGCTGCACCGGTTATGCTAAGATTGTTGAGGCGATACTTTCCGTAAAGCAGGCGTAATGGAAAAAAATATCAATGGCGGTGTATAACCGCTTTACAGTAACAACCCCCTAACCCCCTTTATTGAGGGGGAATGTATGCTTTTGGAGGATAAAAAAATGGAAAATAAACCTATGAGATGGGAAGAAGACGGCTATACTGTGACCCGAAGCACGGCCTGGTCGGGTCCGGGCTGCCATGAAGGTTGCGGAGTTCTGCTCTATACCAAAGACGGCAAACTTATGAAAGTCGAGGGTGATCCGGATCATCCGTTCAATCAGAGGAGGTTATGCCCACGATGTCTGGCTCTGCCTGATACGGTTTACCACCCGGATCGACTGAAATATCCGATGAAACGGATAGGTGAAAGGGGCGAGGGAAAGTGGGAGCGGATTTCATGGGACGAAGCCTACGATACCATTGAAAAGAATTACAAA
>DYJH01000008.1:0-41124 GCA_020723255.1 Desulfonema limicola
CTTTATCGCCGGGGCGCAAAATCAGAAGCACAATGACATTCTTTATTGCCGAAAGCGCTTGGGTAATTCTGTTTCGGAAGAGCCCTTATTCAAATTGTAGTAGTAATAGGAACGCTGTTAGGTTTTTAAGTTAATATAAGGAAATTATTCATAGTTACTTATTTACTTTCACTGAGAATAATCAATAATAAACTATTTGTTGCCTAAACTCCTGCCTATCAAAAGCTTTTACTTTCTTGCACCAATATCCATATAAACCGATTTCCGATGCCTGATGCCAAGAATCCATACCTCGGACTCTTCTACTATTTTGAATACGACCCGGTAATCACCCACGCGGAGCTTCCAATAGCCTTTTAGTGACTTTCGCAAAGGTTCTCCATAGTCTTGTGGCGCTGTCTGCAAACGTTCTTCTATAGCTTTACGAATCCTGTCTTTTGTTCTTCGATCAATAAGTGGCAAATCCTCAAAGCGAACAGCGGGATGATAGTGCAATGTAAAGGGCATGGATCATTCCCACACATCTTCATGCGAAAGAGCCTTTTTCCTGTCGAATGTCTTCATTCGTATATCAGCAAAAGCTCCAATGGCTGCATCTTCACGCAACTCAATTGCCTCCCGGATAAGATCACGGGCAAGGGTGGACATGGAAACACCTTTACTGGTTGCAAGGTCGTGCATTGTATTATACAGCGGCGGCTCAACAACAATGTTTACTCTCGGATTTTTGGTAGGCATGGCTCTTTCTCCTTTTTTTATAAGTGTAACGCTTATGACGCACCATGTCAAGACTAAAAATTGATATGCCATTTAACTGCCTTGCCTTATATTCCTTAAAAGCGGTTTCTAATTCTTCCCGGGTGTTCATAACTATGGGGCCATACCATGCAACGGGTTCACCAAGCTGCTTGCCGGAAATCAGGAGGAATCTCACTTCATGTTCTTCTTTAAAGACCATTGAAACTGATAAATCCCTTGTTTCCGAGACTGTCACCGTGTTCCACATCTCCTTTTATAACATAGGTGATTGTTTCGATACCGCGGTGAGGATGCCAGGGAAAGCCTTTTAAATAATGGTCAGAATTATCGGAACGGAAATCATCGAGAAGTAAAAAAGGATCGAACACGGGCACTTCACTGAATCCGAAAACCCTTTCAAGATGAACACCGGCGCCCTCAATCGTTGGCTTGCTCTTTAGAACTTTTTTGATTTTTCGAGTTTCTGGCATCTGAGCATCCCTCCTTAATATACGTAATCTTTAATTTGCCGGGTTAATACAAAATCTTTTTTAGCCTGAAAGAGCCTGTAAAATCTCCCGCATATGGTCGATATGAAATTGAACATGAAATTCTCCGATGCCCCTTATTATGCTTTCCAGCGTCGGATATTCTCCCATCGGCGATTCTTTGAGCATAGGAATATGTGCCTTGCGTTCAAGCTGCCCGGCTGATAATCCTTCTGCAAACTTTGATATATGCTCATACTCTTTTTCTATCTCCAAGAGGAGTTGAACAAAGGACATCTTTGCGCGCTTATCAGAGAAAAAAGTATTCTCAGGTTTTAATTCGATCGTAGGAGTTTCCTTATCTAAAAAAGCCTGAAAGATGGGCATATGTCCGGATTCTTCGGGTCCTAAAAGATGTGAAATGATTTCTTTCGGAGACCATCGCCCTGATGGGGCGCGAGAGGCTATACTCTCATCAATTTTTTCGAAGGTTTTCTTAAATTCTTCAATTTTTTTTCGGATATCTTGAGCCAATTGAATTCCTGTAGAAACTGCCATATCTGTTTCCTCCTTTCTCCCTATTGATTATTTATAAAATCTGAATGTTATCTTGCCGATACATTCGAGCCACAAATGCCTTCTATGTAAATAAGGATAATGTATATTGTATGTTTTGCAAATTATTTTGATATTTGCCGGAATAATTTTCACTGAGAATAATTAACAATCAACGATTTGTTGCTTTAACCCGTTGTCCTCTCCACAGCCTTCACTTTCTCGCACCGATATCCATATAAACCGATTTCCGAGACTACTTTCTTCTTGAGTTTTTTAAAGTTTCGTTTTAGTTTTCTCATCATGAAATACATTCCACGGCTTATAGAAAAAGAAATAATAAAGGCAGCCAAGAGCTTTCCGGCATTGATTCTTACCGGTCCGAGAAGAGCAGGTAAAACAACTCTTCTTCGAAAGCTTTTCCCTAATAGTTCTTATCGTCTCCTTGAAGATCCTGATGTGATTTCCCGGGTTCGTTCTGACCCACGGTCGTTCTTAGAAGAAATCAAAGGGCCGGCCATATTGGATGAGGTTCAAAACACCCCGGAAATATTGAATTACATCAGGACACGGATTGATCAGTCTCCAAATAAGATGGGGCGATGGCTTTTGACCGGTTCCCAGGACGCAGCACTTATGAAGGGAGTTACCGATTCCATGGCTGGCAGGGCGGCTATATTCAGCATGCTGCCGCTTTCACTCATGGAAAGCACAAAGGTCTCGCTGATAAAAGGCGGATTTCCTGAGGCCATTGCACGGCCATCCTCCGCTCGGCTCTGGTTCGCCTCTTACATGCAAACTTATCTTGAAAGGGATGTGCGGGCCATTAGCTCCATACGCGACCTTGCAACATTTCGACGGTTTCTATCCCTTCTGGCCAGTCGATGCGGTAATATTCTCAACCGAACGGACATTGCAACTCCTCTTGGCGTTTCAGTGCCCACTATTTCCGAATGGCTGAGTATTATGGAGATTACCGGCCAAATCCTCCTTATCCCTCCGTATTTTGAGAATTTTGGGAAAAGGCTTATCAAATCGCCCAAACTTTATTTTATGGATTCAGGGCTCCTGGCCAATTTGCTAGGGATCGAATCGGAAGCCATGCTGAACCGCTCTCCTTTTCTGGGGCCGATTTTTGAGACCTTTGTAGCATCAGAGATTGTGAAAACACAGATTAATTCAGGCAGGCCAAAAAACCTCTATTATTTTCGCGATCATCAGGGGCTCGAAGTGGATTTTGTGCTGCCACAAGGAGATCGAAATCTTTTTCTCGTGGAAGCACAGGCGTCTAAAACATTAACCCCACATATGGGAGAGCCTCTTGTTCGCCTTTCGAATACTATTTCCAACTATAATGCCGAGTGCATCGTCTTGTATCGATCTTCGAGAGAAAAAGCAGAGTTTTCAGCTCTGCGTCCAGGGGTCAGAGCATCGTCGCTGGACAGTTTCCTTGCCAAGATCTGGAATAGTAAAAGGGGAAAAGAATGATCGAATGTAAAAATATAAATTATAAATACCACGGGACACAGTATCCGGTATTTAATGATTTGAGCTGCAAAATAGATGAGCCTGGATTTCATGCATTATTCGGCCTGTCCGGAGTAGGAAAATCAACTCTTGCGCGCTTGATTGCAGGCCAGTTAGATGGTTTCACAGGCAAAATTGATAATAAAACCGGAAAAATTTTTTACTCTTATAACCTTGAAAGACTTCCCGGATGGTCGAGCGTCGGTGAGCATATCGCAAAAGTTACACCAGTGCAAAATAAAAACAGAATCAACGAAATTATAGAATCTTTCGGTCTATCATCCTGTATAGACTCGGGTTTTTCCCATCTTTCTCTCGGCCAGCGTAACAGAATAAACCTTGCACGATATCTTTTGCAGGACTTTGATTTTTTAATAATGGATGAAAGTCTTGCTAATGTTGATGAAGCCACGCGCGAGCAGATAATATTTAAAATTAAGGATATGTATCCCCAAAAAACCTTTCTTTACATTTCTCACAGTGTCGCTGAGGTTTCCATGTTCTGCAAAAATATTATCGTTTTAAGAAGCTTTCAAAAATCCCCGCAGTCTTTAACTGTTTTGGGTCAGGATGATACAACAGGGAAATCAGTTGAAAGAAAGAATCTGGAAAAGACAATGCTGGAGATTGTAAATGTTTCATAAACGGCTTTATCAGTTTGTTTTTATTTATATTCTCGGAATTGGCTTTTTATTCCTTATAAAGAAAGTTTTAAATCTCTCAGATTATGTTATTCCCAGCCCTGTCGAGATCTACGAAACAGGCCGCAAAGTTTTTTTGAGGTATATTCCGGATGTTTTAAATACATTATCAGTTGCAATAATCGGCCATGTTCTTTCTATTTTTATGGCAACTATTATCGGAATAATCAGCCGTTTGTCAAACTGGATCGGCTCATTTATTAAAACTGCAGCTTTTAATATCCAGGCATATCCTATAGTTGCTGTGGCGCCGATAATATTCATTCTTTTGGGGGATGGACTTTCCTCAAGGCTTCTTATTGCTGCCATGATATGTTATTTTCCTCTTCTTTTATCTTTTATAGGAATACTTTCCGAACCGGTTGTAGATATAGAACACTTTTATGTGCATTCCGGTAAAATGAGATGGCAGCTTGAAGTAAAAATAAGGGCTTTTGAAAACATGAACAAGCTTGTAACAGTGATTTCCGGAAGCGCGACACTTGCAATGGTTGGAACCATAGTTTCCGAGTTTATCGGAGCAAGCTCAGGAATAGGCTACAGCATCCGTATTGCTCTCTATCAGAGCGACCTTGCCAAGATTCTGATCGCACTTTTTCTTATAGGTATTTTTACATCGCTTTATCTCGCTTTTCTGGAATGGCTTGGCCGCATAGTTGTAAGAAAATGGGAACATAATAGCTGACCATATGAAAAATAAAATGCGAATATTTATTTTATTATTAACGCTTGCTATAATTATTATGCCTTCAGGATGTAGCAAGAAAAATAAGGAGATTACAAAGGTTTCTTATCGTCTTAAGTGGCTCTTTAATACAAGCGTTGCCGGAGATATTTATGCAGATGTCAATGGATTTTTTGCCGGAGAAGGGCTTGATGTTGAAGTAAAAGAGGGTGGGCCGGAACGTGATGCAATAAAAGAGCTTGAGATGGGACACGCCCACTTTGGTGTGGCTTCTGCAGATCAGGTTATAAGGGCTGTTTCAAAAGGAGCGCCTATCGTGGTTATTGCCCAGCTTTTCCAGATAAACCCGCTTCAGTGGATATACCGATCTAATGAAACTAAAATTAATAATGTGGAAGATTTAAAGGGTAAAATAATAGGAATTACTTTTGGGGGAAATGACGAAACAATCATGAGAGCTCTTCTTTCTAAATATAGCATAAGCGAAGATAAATTAAATTTTTTCAGTGTAAGATATGATTACACGCCTTTTTATGAGCGAAGAGTTGCGCTCTGGCCTGTATATAGGAATGCCGAGGGAGTAATAATCGGAGACAAGCTTGATACGGCTAAAGAACCTGTTTCCTTTTTTGATCCGAATAACTACGGCATTCATTTTGTTGCAAATTCTGTAATAACAACACAAAATATGATAAAACAGCATCCCGAAACGGTTAAGATATTTATCACAGCCTTGATAAAAGCATGGAATGAAGCTCTAAATCCTGCCAATTCGGACAAAACGGTAGAAGCTATTCATAAAGTTGACAAAGATACTCCTTTAGATATCATACGCAGACAGCTTGACATAACAAGACAGCTTATGAAGCCGACCGACAAGACAGTTTTTGGCTCAATAGATGTGAACGCATGGAAAGAGACCGAAAGAATTATGATAGAACAAAAGCTTATTTCTGCCCCTGTTAATATTGAGAAAAGACTTAGAAAGGAATTTTAAAATTATCAGTTCAAATAGAAAGGCTAAAAAAATTTCCATTCGCGGAGAGCATGCCGAAGAATACCGGGAGCAAGCAGTAATGCTGGCTAATCGGGAGTTGCCTTCCGGGTGGCAATGGGTATCCAGCTCTCAAAACTCTGTAGTTGCGGCTAAAGCAGGAACGGTAAATGTTTATTATAAAGAATTTCTGCCGAGAAACATTTTTGAAAAAATTAAAGCGCTCTTATATGGCAGCCGCAGCAAGCGCGCACGCAAACAGACAGATATTTTGTTATCAGCAGGTTTGCCTGCTCCCGATATACTTTGCTGGGGAAATTGGAAGAAAAGTGTTTTTGTAATTTCGGAAGGCTTTGACGGAATAGGTTTTTTCCAATATCTTTTAAACAATTTTCTTTCCCCACTCAGTCCGGAGAAGATCAGAGAAAAACGGTTATTGCTTAAGTCAGCAGGATCGTTAATCGGAATACTTCATCAAAATAGAATTGTCCATGGTGATTTAAGACAAAACAATCTATTAGTTAAAAAAAAAGGCGATACGTTTCTATTCAGCTTTATAGATAATGAGAGAAACCGCAAATGGCGCTGCATTCCGCTTTCCCAGATTAAAAAAAATCTGATCCAGTTTTCAGTTGCTGCAGATAATGTTTTAAGCAGAACAGATTTGATGCGCATGTTTATGGCCTATAAATCAAGTTATCCGAATTTTTCTGTTGGAAACGTGAATAAATTGCTGCAAACAGTATATGACCGAAGAAAACCGCGTATATTAAAAAGTAACTTCAGATTTTATATGACAGATAACTGTAAACCAATAAAAAATGATTGTTTTTATGGTGATTTTTTAAAAGGCAGCGCAGTAGCAAAACGATTTTCCCTATGTTTTGATCCCGGTAAGTGGTTTGATACAAACAGCATAATGTTAAAACAGGATAAAAATATAACTGTAAACCTGCTGCCGGGACCGGACGGAAATATTATAGCAAAGCGTTTTGTATCAAACAGTTTTATATTTCTTATCAAAACCTGGCTGAAAAAAGAACGGACTCATAATTTGTGGAATATGGCCCATTATTTCAAAGCGCTTGACATCCCGGTGGCTTTACCTTTTGCTTATTTAATTGAAAGAAAATCTTTGGGGATCATAAGAAGTTATTATTACAGTCAATATCTCGCAGATGCAATAACCCTAATGGATCTCTCTCTGACTTTAAAAGACTTTTCCAACTGGCTGGACAATAAAAAAATTATACCCCGTTTTGCGAAAACCTTGTCAAAGCTGCATAATAATGGATTTTGCCATGGCGACACCAAATGGGTAAACATCCTTGTAAACGAAACCAGCGGATATTTTTGGCTTATCGATTTAGATGGAGCCGTTCGCACCAAATCGAAATTAAACAGTTGCATGCTGAAAGATCTTGGCAGATTTTTAGTAGATATGATTGAAACCGGCCTTCCGGATAAGTTTACAAATGAATTTTTTCTGGTATATTGCAATGCAAGAGGAGTTAATAAGGATTTGGTGCAAAAAAAGCTAAATCCGTATATTATAAAAATACTCAAACGACACAGAAAAAAACTAAAGCATGATGTATAATTATATATTTCTGGTTAATCCCTCTTCCGATCAGATAAAACAGATAACATCCGTTTACCGTTTGGCGGGATGGTGGGATAAGGATATTCCTGATGATCCGTCCCATGTGCTGGGAATTATTTCAGGCAGTCATTGCTTTATCGTTGCAACAGAAGAAAGTAAAATTATCGGGATGGGAAGAGCCATAAGCGACAAAATAAGCGATGCATATATACAAGACTTAACGGTTCTGGATTTATACAGAAAAAAGGGAATAGGAACTGAAATTCTAAAGAGGCTGATTGCCCGCCTTGAATATGACGGCATCAAATGGATAGCGCTTATTGCCGAAAGAAATTCGCGTGATTTTTATTCCAATTACGGCTTTAAAATAATGCCTGATTCAACGCCTTTGCTGAAGATACTGATATGATTATGAAAGAAATTACATATTCGGATTATCCTTCGTTAAAAAAATACTTTAATAATCAAAGGCATATGCTTTGTGTTTATACTCTTCCTTCGATTATAGCATGGAGCAATGAATATTACAGGCCATATGGGGTAATCGAAAAAGACACGCTGATAATAGGAGCCGAATTTACAGAAGAGAAAGAAAACCGTCATTTGATACTTCCCGTTTCACCATCTAAAGAATATTCTCCGAAGGAGCTCTGCAGCATTGCCCAAAAGTACGGTTTTGACAATTACTGGTTTGTACCTGGTAGCTACATAGATAAATATGGGAAAAAAGAAGTTGAGTCATATTTTAAGATAAGTTTGCAAAAAGAGTATTCGGACTATGTATATCTTAAAACCGACCTTTCGGAGCTTAAAGGAAACAGGTATTCTCAGAAAAGAAACCTTATCCATCAGTTTGAAAGAGATTATGTTGAAAGAAATCGCATTGAGACAGGGGAAATAAAATCTCAGTTATCTGTCGAGTGCATTGATTTTCTCGAACAATGGTGCATAGAAAGGGACTGTGATTCAGTCAATAATGAAAATTTGGCCTGTGAAAAAAATGCTATAATAAATACTCTTAGTCATATTGATATGCTTGATATAACAGGAATGTATCTTCGGGTTGACGGTGAAATGAGCGCTTTTGCCATTGCAGCATACCTTACAAACGATACGGTTGTACTTCATTTCGAAAAAGCTTTTGCAAGTATAAAAGGACTTTATCAGTATTTTGACAGGCTTTGCGCAAAAAGCCTTTTTGACGGATATAAGTTTATAAACAAAGAAAGTGATATGAATATCCCAGGTCTTGCAAAAGTAAAAAAATCTTACCATCCCGCAATGATTATAAAATCCTATAAGCTGGTTCTGTGATTCTAATCAGGGCATAAGAAAATACGTTTCATTTTATATTGACACTGTGACATCACATTCTATAATGTGACTTTACATTTCACAACCGCCTCATTGAACCAATATTCAAAGGGACTATTGGATGGATAACAAGCAATCTACACGCCGTGAAAGAGAAAAGTTACGACAGCGCCATGATATAATTAAAGCCGCTCTCGGCCTTTTTTCAGAGTTCGGCTATCACAATGTTTCCATGCATAAAATTGCCAAGAAAGCAGAGTTTGCAATCGGAACCATGTATAAATTTTTTCCCAACAAAGAAGAATTATATCGTTCAATGATCATGGAATTTTCAGAAAAGGCTAATTCCGTATTCATAGAAGCTCTGGAAATATCGGGCAATGAAATCGAAAAAATACGTAATTATGTGACTGTCAAAGGGAAATTACTGATGGAAAATGAAGCTATTTTGAAACTGTATATCGGTAGAACCCAATTTGCAAACATGGATATAACAGCCTGCTTTAACGAAGACATCCGAATACTGTATGAAAAACTTCTGGAAAAGCTCTCCGATGTTTTTGAGTCAGGCATAAAGGCGGGTTTGTTTAAACCGCTGCTCGCTCCCTATTATCTTGCAGTCTCTCTTAACAGCATTATAAGCTCCTTTTTGCTGCTTTGGCTTCGTGATCCCAAACAGCATCCTTATATGAAAAATGCAGCGACAATTTTGGATCTTTTTTTAAGCAATATTCAAAGCAGCAAAGACACAAGCACTCCGGCAATAAAAAGACGGGGTGTTGAAAATTATAATCGCATGGTGTAAAAAAAATGAGCTATTCGGAAGGAAAGTCATGAGATTAAATATCTTACAAAGAAATTTATTGGAAGTTTTTATTTTTGTTCTTTTAGTTCTATCCTGTGCAGCCTGTTCCAAACCGGATACAACAGATAAAACCAGTCATGGGAAAATGGATGCTATGCCTCTGCTTTCTGTGGATGTTTATCGGGTGCCGGCGGCAAAAGACATCCCTGTTGAACTGGAATACCCTGCAAGAACAAAAAGCGTAAGCAGTGTTACTCTTATTGCAAGAGTTTCGGGAATTTTGCAGGAGAAACGCTTTACTGAGGGCAGGCCGGTTAAGAAAGGTGATCTTCTTTTTAAGATTGAGCCGGATATATATGAGGCGGAAGCCGCCGCAGCGCATGCGCTTTTCGAGCAGTCCCTCGCCCTGTTAAATAAGTCGGAAAGAGACTGGAAAAGAATCAACTCTTTGTTTGAAGCTCATGTGGCCAGCGAACAGGACAGGGATGCCGCGCTTTCGGCATATGAAATAGCGAAAGCTTCCGTTTCAGCAGCAAAGGCACGCTTGCAGCAAGCTGTGATTCATCTTAATTATACCGATGTTAAAGCAACTTCATCCGGAATTGCCGGATTAAGAGGAGTAGATGTCGGAAATTTTGTTAGCTCCGGGACTTCTCTGGTTACCCTGACACAAACAGATCCGATATATGTTGATTTTTCTTTTCCGGATATAAACTTTTTGAAAACAAAATATGAATTAAAAAGCGGCGCCTGGTCAAAAATCGGAAAAACTCTTACCGCCTGGCTGATGACAGATAATGGGAAGTATGGCAAAAAAGGAGTGGTTAGTTTTCTTGATACAAATATTGATGAAAAAACAGCTTCTGTAAAAGCAAGAGCGACTTTTTTTAATCCGGAAGGCGAAATTCTTCCGGGGCAGTTTGTTAGAATTAAAATAGAAGGTCTTAAGAGAAAAAATACGATCATCGTGCCCCAGCAGTCCGTTATTCAAAACCCTGAAGGCACTATTGTCTTTATTGTGGAAAAAGGAAAAATAGCCGTAAGGCCTGTTGTGGCGGGCGACAGTACAGGAGGAAATTTTATTATAGAAAAGGGATTAAATCCGGGAGATATGGTTGTAGTCAACAATTTCTTTAAAATAAGGCCCGACATTCCGGTTAAAACGGATAAAATTATAAATAAAGAGGCATAAGGATTATGTTTTCTAAATTTTTCATAGAAAGGCCGATATTATCTACCGTTATTGCAATTGTCATAATCCTTGCCGGAATAATTGCCTTACAGGAGTTGCCTGTTCAGGAGTATCCTACCCTGACACCCCTTCAGATTGTTGTGAGAGCGGTATATCCGGGCGCGGATGCGGACACTGTTTCCAGAACGGTGGCCATACCCCTTGAAGAAGCTATAAACGGGGTCAAGGACATGATCTATGTGTCAAGCACCGCATCATCCGACGGGTCATTAACGATGAGCGTTTATTTTAATGTCGGAACCGATCCGGCTATGGCAAGAGTTGATGTAAATAACAGGGTGCAGATAGCCCTCAGCGCATTACCCGAAGAAGTGCAAAAGCAGGGAATTATAGTTCGTGAACGTTCTCCGGATATGCTGGAAGTTTTGTGCTGGATCTCAGAAAACCAGAAACGCGATATAATCTCTCTTTCCAATTATGTCGCAATAAATGTCGTAGATGACCTAAAAAGAGTGCCAGGAGTTGGCGATGTATTTCTTTTTGGAGAACAAAAATACTCAATCAGAGTGTGGCTCAAGCCGGACAAACTTGCTATTTTCAGACTTTCACCTTCAGATATAAGCAATGCCATAAACAGCCAGAATAAGCAGTTTACAGCAGGCAGCATCGGAGAAGAGCCTACTTCATCGGAACCGGTTTATACATATAGCGTGAAAGCTGAAAGCAGATTAAAAACAGTCTCTGAATTTGAAAACATCATTATCCTCTCAAATGAGGATGGATCATCTTTAAGGCTTAAAGATGTAGCTGGTGTTGAGCTTGCAGCAGAAGAGTATACAATGAAAGGCACATATATGAAACAGCCTGGCATAGCTATGGGTATTTATTTAAATCCCGGGGCAAACGCCGTAGCGGTCGGTCAGGCAGTTAAAATAAAACTTAATGAAATTTCAAAGAACTTTCCTCCTGATATCAAATTCAATGTAGTTAATGATTTTACCAGATTTGTCAAAGAATCAATAAAAGAGGTTATAATTGCGCTTATTATCTCCATATTGCTTGTTACCCTGGTTATTTACGTATTTCTGGGAAGCTTCAGAGCTACGTTTATTCCTGTAATGGCAATACCGGTTTCTATAATAGGCACCTTTGCCGGAATTTTTACTGCTGGTTTTTCCATAAACCTATTGACTTTGTTCGGGCTTATCCTTGCAATCGGTCTTGTGGTTGACGATGCCATTGTGGTTATCGAAAACGTGGAGCGTATTTTAAGAGAAGAAAAGATCAGCGTTAAAGATGCCACAGTAAAAGCGATGCAGCAAATCACTTCACCGGTTATAGCGATAGTTCTGGTACTTTCCGCAGTATTTATCCCGGCCTCATTTATAGGCGGATTCAGCGGCAAAATGTATCAACAGTTTGCCATAACCATTGCCATATCGGTTTTTATTTCCGGCATTGTGGCACTGACGCTTACTCCGGCTCTTTGTGTAGTATTTTTAAAAGAGACAAAACCGCGCCCTTTTCTGCCGATCAGGATGTTTTTGTCAATGTTCGACAAGATAACCGACAATTTTACAAAAGGCGTTAAATTAACAATAAAATTGGCCGTGGTTAATATTATTGTTTTTTGCATCATGATAATTCTGATATTTCATTTAGAGCACAAACTGCCATCCAGCCTTGTGCCGATGGAAGATAAGGGATTAGTTCTTGTTTTAAACTGGATGATGCCCGGCACAGCGCTTAATCGTACATTGCAATCCGAGCTTGAAATAGAAAGGATTACCCAGTCCTACCCTGAGGTAGCTCAAGGGGGGGGAATAGTCGGGTTTGATTTTGGCCCGATAGCTGTTAAATCGGATAGTTCGGTGACTTTTGTAAATCTCAAAGACTGGCCGGATCGAAAAAGGCCCAATCAGTCGGCAAGAGCGCTTGCTGAAGATATGAACAGGAGATTTTCACAAAATAAGGACTCTTTAATGTTTGCTGTTAATCCTCCTCCAATTGAGGGATTGAGCATTACCGGAGGGTTTGAAATGTACATACAAAACAGAACCGGAGAGTCCATAATCAAACTTAATGAATATATCCAGGAGATTGTTAAAAAAGCCAACCAGGATCCAAAATTGATGGCTGTGCGGACAACGCTTAATATCAATGTGCCGCATTATGCTTTAAGTGTTGACAGGGAAAAAGCCAAATCTTTGGGAGTTGAAATAGACAGTCTTTATAAAACACTTCAAATGACTTTTGGAAAAAGCTATGTTAATGATGTTAACTTGTTTGGAAAAACATATCATGTAAATATTCAGTCTGAAGGAAACTTCAGGGAATCTCCCAGTGATTATAATAAAATTTTTGTTCGTTCCCTGCGTGGCGAGCTGGTACCGGTCAGTTCTCTTATCAGCATAAAAAGGATAGTTGATACCAGTGTTGTTGAAAGATTCAATTTATTTCCGGCTGCAAAAATTATCGGAGAACCAAAACCCGGTTTTTCGAGCGGAGATGCAATGGCGGCGATAGAAGTAATAGCCCGGCAGGTATTGCCGGCAGGTTATACTATTGCCTGGGCCGGAACTTCATACCAGGAAAATACTCTGGCTCAGACCGGCTATACCGCCACTGTTTATGCGGTTGTTTTTGTATTATTGATACTTTTTGCCCTTTATGAAAGCTGGCTTGCGCCTTTGGCAATTATAATGTCCATACCTTTTGCAATATTCGGCGCCATACTTGGTGTCTTGCTAAGAGGGCTTGAAAGTGATATCTATTTCCAGATAGGAATTATCACCCTGGTTGGGCTTGCGGCAAAAAATGCGATTTTAATAGTTGAATTTGCACAAGAACGTTATAAAAATCAGGGAATGCCTTTGCTTGAGGCAACTGTCGAGGCAGCTAAGATAAGATTCAGGCCGATAGTAATGACATCTTTTGCTTTTATTGCAGGAACACTTCCTCTTGCCTTAGGTACCGGCGCCGGAGCAGGCAGCAGGAATATTATAGGGACTACCGTTGTAGCCGGAATGTTTATAGCTACTACGATTGGGATATATGCAATTCCCTTGTTTTATTATCTGATTATGAGAGCAAAACAAATATTTGAAGAAAAGGTGAAAAGATGAGAAAAAAGTTTTGTGTAATTATAATTATCGCTTTAACAGCGTTTTGCAGCTGTTCCTTTGCACCAAAATATACCAAACCCCAAATAAATCTGCCGCCGGATACTGTGGCAGTTGCTGATGATTCCGCTGCGATTAATACTGAATGGTGGAAAAATTACAAAGATGAAAATTTAAATCTGTTGATTGTAGAGGCTTTGAAAAATAATGACGATTTGAAACTGGCAGTAGCAAGAATTGAAGAAGCAAGACACAGGCTGGGTTTTGCCGAAGCCGACCGCTTTCCTGTAATAAACGCAAATGCAACGGGCGCAAGGCAAAAAACAAGCAAGGAAGCTTCGCTATCAGGCCGTGAATATACAAACAACTATTTTTCTCTTTCGGCAAGTGTGGCTTATGAACTGGATCTTTGGGGGAAAATTAAGAACCGGAAGGATGCGGCTCTTTCTGCTCTGTTTTCAACCAAAGCCGGTAAAGACGCCCTTAAGCTTAGTCTTGTTTCCAATGCCGCTACAGTCTATTTTAATCTTATTTCTTTAGGCCGGCAAATACAAACTACGGAAAATATGTTAAAAAGTTACAAAGGAATTTATGAATTCAGGATGAAACAATATGAGCACGGTGTTTTGGATGAAATGGTTGTTTTGCAGGCAAAGGCTCAGTATGATTCCGTAAAAATCCTGCTTGAGAATCTAAAAGAGCAAGATGCAGTATTAAAAAGCACTTTATCTCTTCTTTTAGGAAGAACCCCGGACGAAATATTCTATAAATTTCACGATATAAATACTAACTTGCCCGAGCCTATCGCAGTTCCTGCCTTGCTTCCTTCATTGCTGCTTGAAAACAGACCTGATATTGTTCAAGCGGAAGAAGCTGTCAAAGCAGCCAATTTTCAAATAGGCTCCGCCAAAGCGGCTTATTTTCCGTCAATATCTCTTACCGGCGCTCTGGGACTGCACAGTTTTGAACTGGATAATCTCATGCAGTCATCGGCAAGGATGTGGAATATTGGTGGAAATCTACTGGAACCGATTGTCGATTTCGGCAGGATAAATTCAAATGTCAATATTTCTGAAGCTCAGCAAAAAGAAGCCGTTATTGAGTACGTTAAAGCAGTGAAAACCGCTTTTAAGGAAGTTTACGATGCTTTGATTAAAATCAAAACATCCAATAACAAGCTTAGCGCCCAAAAGGAAGAATTAAAAGCGCTTGAAAGAGTTTTAACCCTGGCAAACAAGAAATACGATGTCGGTGTTGTCGATTATCTGACGGTGCTTGACGCTCAGCGTGGCTATTTAAATGCTTCACTAAATCTTATAAGTTATCAGACAGAAGTGATCAATAACCAGGTTGTTCTATACAAAGTTCTCGGCGGTGGATGGACTAAAGATTATCTATCGAAGAATGATTCTGATTAATATTATACACCTATAATCAGTTCGTCTTAGTCTTCATGAGAGTGTTTTGAATAAAAACACAAAACAAAAACTCATAAAATCATTTGTGCCCCCTATTACTTGAAATGACATAAGAAATTCATTTCTTTACAAAATATAAAAAAATCTCTAAAATTACAATTGAGTTTACACAATGTTTTATTAATTATATTAATTGCATACAATTTGCATGATAAAGGGGAAAATATATGTCACTAATTATTGGCTGTTGCGGCCTTGTATGTTCAAACTGTCCTGTGTTCTTAGCTACGATAAGTGATGATGATGCTGCAAGGGCAAAAACGGCTGAATTTTTCTTTAAAAAATATGAATTTGAATTTAAGGCAAAAGACATGAACTGTGACGGATGTATTTCAGAAAACGGAAGACTTATAGCACATTGCAACAGTTGTGAAATCAGAAAGTGCTGCCGTGAAAAAAGACTTGAGAATTGTTCCGTCTGTAAGGAGCAGCCTTGCGATTATCTGTTTAAATTTCATGAATTTTCTGCTGATGCAAAAGCAAGCTTTGAAGCGCTTGTAAAAGAGAGAAGGAAAATTTGAAAACATATATACCCGCTGCCGTTGATATAAATATATCTGGCAATAATAAATTATTAAATCGCGCATTATTGCTGGCGGTAATTACAATCTGTTACAATATGATTGAAGGATTTGTATCTGTAATATTCGGCTTTAAAGATGAAACATTATCTTTGTTTGGATTCGGACTCGATTCGTTTGTTGAAGTAATATCAGGAATTGGTATTTTGCATATGATTATCCGGATTAAAAACAACGGCGCCTCAAAAGATACTTTTGAGAAACATGCCTTAATTATCACCGGGTCTTCATTTTATGTGTTGGCTTTCGGTCTTGTCATGACATCAATTTACAATATTTATACCGGAAGCAGGCCGGTATCAACTTTCTGGGGTATTATTATTTCGGTCATATCCATTTTGTCCATGGCGTTTCTTATGAATGCAAAACGAAATGTTGGAAGAAAGCTTAATTCAGATGCAATTATTGCTGATGCCAATTGCACAAAGACATGTCTGTATCTTTCAGTCATTCTGCTGATATCAAGCCTTTTGTTCGAAATTTTTAAAATCGGCTATTTTGATTCAATCGGAGCAATCGGATTGGCATATTACTCTTATAAGGAAGGTAAAGAAGCTGTAGAAAAGTCCAAAGGAAACACTTGTACATGCAGTTCTTGTTGTGGTTAAGACAAATTATATGCGGTTCAACCAAATTAAAGAAGGGAGGCGCTTATGAAGCTTAAAACTAAAGATGGCGGATGGAGTCCGTATCTGGCCGGAGTTCTTTTGGGAATACTGGCCGTTATTTCAGTTATTGCGACGACTAAACTGCTTGGAAAAACCCACTATTTAGGGGCATCGACTACATTTGTGAGGGCTGCCAGTCTTGTTGAAAATAAAATTGCACCGGACCATGTGGCTTCAAACAAGTATTTTACCGAAACAAAAGTTAAGGTTGACTGGCAGTTCATGCTGGTTTTCGGCATTTTCCTGGGTGCGCTGATATCTTCAATAATTGATAAAAGTTTTAAAATAGAGAGCGTTCCACCCACATGGGAAGAGTATTTCGGCCCATCAATAGGAAAACGGGCTATCGGAGCTTTTGCGGGCGGTATTGTTGCCATGGTTGGTGCACGAATGGCCGATGGATGCCCAAGCGGGCATGGTCTTAGCGGAATGATGCAGTTATCGGCGAGTTCATTTGTGGCTTTGGCGATGTTTTTTGGCGTAGGCGTTTTAGTGGCTGGTATGTTTTACAAAAGGAGGGCATAATGAATACCGATCAGTGGTTGGGGCTTATTACTGGAGTAGCGTTCGGATTTTTGCTGCAAAAAGGCCGTGTTCTTCGTTTTGATAAACAGGTTGGCGCTATGATGTTAAATGACATGACAATATTAAAATTTATGTTGTCTGCTATATTGGTAGGGATGGTAGGCATTCTCCTGCTTTCGAATGCCGGAATTATAAAATTAAGCCACAAGCCTATGAATCTTGGTGCAGTTTTGCTGGGAGGGTCTTTATTCGGAGCAGGATGGGCGATAATGGGTTTTTGTCCCGGAACTTCGATCGGAGCCATAGGAGAAGGGCGATGGCACGCCATTTTTGCTGTAATCGGAATGGTGGCAGGAGCCGCGGTGTATGCGGAACTTTACCCGTTTTTTAATTCCACTATTCTTGCTTGGAAAGATTTTGGAAAGATAGCTCTTCCGGAAACAATAGGTGTATCACAATGGATAATTGTCCCCATATTCTGGGTTGTGGCAATAGCAATGTTTATTTTGTTTGAGAAGAAAAAAATATGAAAGGGAGAAAACATGAAAGAAGCTGTTATTGTTAGCGCTGTCAGGACACCTCTTGGCAGTTTCAATGGGTCTTTGGGAAGCATCGGAGCCACAAAGCTTGGAGCTATTGTTATCGAGGAAGCAGTTAAAAGAGCCGGCATTGATAAAAAAGATGTTAATGAAGTTATGATGGGATTAGTTCTGCCCTGCGGTTACGGCCAGAATCCGGCCAAACAGGCTGCTGTTTTGGCAAGCATGCCCTGGGAAACGGAATGCATCACCATCAATAAAGTTTGCGGTTCGGCTTTAAAAACTGTAATGCTTGCGGCACAGGCAATCCAAACAGGAGACGCTGAAGTTGTTGTTGCAGGAGGCATGGAAAGCATGAGCATGGCTCCATACTATCTTGACAAAGCCCGCTTCGGATACCGCATGGGAGAGGGAAAACTGAAAGACCATATGATTAACGACGGCCTGTGGGATATAGTAAATGATTTCCATATGGGAATGTCTAATGAACTATGCTCTGAAAAATACAATATAAGCCGGGAAGATCAGGATCATTATGCAGACGAATCATATAGGAGAGCAATGCATGCAATTTCTTCAGGGCGATTTAAAGACGAAATTGTTCCTGTCGAAGTTGCTGCAAAAAAAGGAGTTAAAATATTTGATACGGATGAATGCCCCCAGGAAACAAGTTATGAAATTCTTTCAAAGATGAAACCCGCTTTTAAGAAAGACGGAATAGGCACTGCCGGAAATGCTTCAATTATAAGTGATGGCGCTGCCGCTGTTGTGGTGATGTCGAGAGACAAAGCTGAAAAACTCGGCTGCAATATCATGGCGACAATCGGCGCTCAGGCATCGTATGGCATAGATATGAAATATGTGCTTGTTGCCCCCATATGGGCTATTCCGAAATGCCTCGCAAAAGAAGGGATTTCAAAGAAAGACATAGACCTTTATGAAATAAATGAGGCTTTCAGTGGATCAACGGTGGCGGTTCTTCGCGAGCTAAAACTGGATCCTTCAAAAGTTAATGTAAACGGCGGCGGTGTGGCTCTCGGACATCCCATAGGAGCCAGCGGGTGCCGTGTACTTGTTACTCTTTTATATGAAATGATAAAACAGGATAAGAAAACCGGGCTTGCTTCCCTGTGCCTCGGCGGAGGAGAAGCAGTTGCTTTGCTTGTAAAAAGATAGAAGAATAAAGGAGAAAATAATGGAAATTAAAAAATTTGGTGTTGTCGGAGCTGGTCAGATGGGAAACGGTATCGCTCAGGTCGCAGCAATGAGCGGTATTGAAGTTATAATGAACGATATAAAAAACGAATTCGTCCAGCGTGGGTTTGATACTATTGCAAAGAACCTTTCCCGAAGTGTTGAAAAAGGAAAGATGGCTGCAGAAGAAAAAGATGCGATTTTAAAACGCATTAAAACAAGCATCGATCTCAAAGATATGGCCGAAGCCGATTTTGTTGTAGAAGCCGCCACTGAAAATGAGACTTTAAAATTCCAGATATTCAAAGATCTGGATAAAATATGTAATGAAAATATCATTCTTTCCACAAACACATCTTCTATTCCGATAGGACGCATAGCATCCCAGACAAAAAGAGCTGATAAAATAATCGGAATGCATTTCATGAATCCTGTGCCCGTTATGAAACTTGTTGAGGTAATACGTGGAATTGCCACTTCGGATGAAACCTATAAAACAACTTGGGATCTTTCGATTAAATTCGGCAAAACTCCGGCTTCATCGGAAGACTACCCGGGTTTTATTGCAAACAGGATTCTTATGCCCATGATAAATGAAGCGATATTCTGTCTTTATCATGGAGTTGGAACTAAAGAAGACATCGACACGGTTATGAGACTTGGGATGAATCATCCTATGGGGCCTCTTGCTCTTGCCGATCTTATCGGCCTCGATACCTGTCTTGCCATAATGGAAACAGTATATGACGGGTTCAAAGATTCTAAATACAGGCCATGCCCGCTGCTTCGGAAATATGTGGAAGCCGGATGGCTTGGGAAAAAAACGGGGCGCGGTTTTTACGAATATAAATAAAGGATATGTTATGGTGAAAAAAAAAGCCGATTCTATCGTTGGGATAGGAAAGAAAATCCAGATAATCCGAACGGAAAAAAAAGTTGCTCTTGACCGGGTAGCCAATGAGACGGGGTTTTCAATAGATTACCTTAAGGAAATTGAGGCCGGCAGTGTGTTTCCTCCTGTAGGAGCGCTTCTCCAGATAGCAAAAGCGCTGGAAATAGATTCGGGGTTTTTTCTTAGGGAGCAGGAATCAGCTTTAAAAAAGCGCAGTAAAGACTATATCAAGCGAACAGAAAATTATGCTTATACAACTCTCACGCCGGAAGCGGAAAACAAGCATTTAAAGGCTTTTAAGATAACTATCGAGCCTTTGCAGGAACATAAAGGCGTAGGATATCATCACGAAGGCGAAGAATTCGTGTATGTTCTTAAAGGAAAAGTGGAGGTGATTGTCGGCGAACATATCAACAAGCTTTCAGAGGGCGATTCACTCCATTTTAATTCCGGAATCAGGCATATGCTCAGAAATGCTGGCAAAGAACTTGCCGAGTTAATTGTAGTTATTTACGGACCTTGATTTTTTCAGTTACTTTTTAAAGAGAGTTAATGATGTCATATTTTCTTACAGATGAGCAACTGATGATTCGCGATATGGTACGTGAGTTTTCACGCAAATTTGTGGCTGCTACGGCTATGGAGCGTGATTTGAGCAGAGAGTTTCCTGCTGAAAACTTCGAAAAAATGGCCGAGCTCGGGCTAATGGGCATGATGATTCCTCCCGAATATGGCGGATCGGGCACCGATACGGTAAGCTATGTCCTTGCCCTTTCCGAAATTGCGTACTCGTGCGCTTCAACCGCTGTTGTGATGTCTGTTCATAACTCGATAGTATGCGAAAGCGTACTGCGTTACGGTACAGATGAGCAGAAGATACGGTATTTAAAATATCTTGCTTCAGGAAAAATGATAGGCGCTTTTGCCATGACGGAGCCGCATGCAGGTTCTGATCCGGTAAGCCAGAAGACTTCGGCGGTAAAAGACGGCGATTATTATGTGCTAAACGGCGTCAAACGGTTTATCACCACCGGAAAAAATGCAGGACTTACAATAGTTACTGCGAGCACTGATTCTGCTAAAAAACACAAGGGAATCAGCGCATTTATAGTAGCCAAAGATACCCCCGGATTTTTGGCGGGAAAAGAGGAAGACAAAATGGGGCTTCGCGGTTCCGACACCTGTGATCTTATTTTTGACAATTGCCGGGTGCATAAAAGAGATCTTCTGGGAAGCGAGGGAGATGGCTTTAAAATAGCAATGTCGGCTCTTGACGGCGGCAGGATCGGAATTGCGGCACAATCGGTCGGAGTCGCTCAGGCGGCGCTTGATGCAGCGGTGAAATATGCAACCCAGCGCGAACAATTCGGTCAGGCTATTTCAAAATTTCAGGGACTTCGTTGGATGGTAGCAGAAATGGCAACCGAAGTCGAAGCTGCGCGCCAGTTGATGTTTTCGGCGGCAGCCATAAAAGACAAAGGCGAAAACTATACACTCCAGGCTTCCATGGCAAAGCTGTTTGCCTCCGAAATGGTAAACCGCGTTACCGCAATAGCATTGCAAATACACGGCGGATACGGTTTTATTAAAGAATACCCGGTCGAAAGGTTTTACAGGGATGCAAGAGTATTTACAATTTATGAGGGAACATCGGAAATACAGAAAATAGTAATTTCGAATCATATTTTTAATGACAAGAGAAGAATGTAAAATATATTTTGTGAATTCACAATTTAAAAAAAATATAATTGAGCTTTCAAAAGAAGAATTATATTCCCGGTTAAAAGATATGGGAATTGAAGACTACAGGGCTCTTCAGATCTTTAAGTGGATTTATCTAAAACAGGTTGATACATTTGAAGAAATGACAGACATTGGGCTTGAATTAAGAAGTATTTTTTCGGATCACTTTACAATAAACCGGCTTGATAAACAAAAAGTTGAGGTATCAAGCGATGGTTCAAAAAAATACTTGTTCGGATTAGCGGATGGAAATCATATCGAAAGCGTTCTTATCCCTGAAAAGAATCACTATACTCTTTGTATATCAAGCCAGGTCGGATGTGCCCAGGGATGCAGGTTTTGCTTAACAGCAAGCGGCGGTTTTATCAGAAATCTTTCAAAAGCAGAAATCGTATCTCAGGTACGGGATATTCAAAACGATCTCGCAGGAAGTAAGCTGCCTCTCTCAAATATTGTTTTCATGGGAATGGGTGAACCGCTTGCAAACTATAAAAACGTTATAAAAGCAATAGATACAATTTTGTCTGAAGATGCCGGTCTTGGTTTCTCCAAAAGAAAGGTTACCGTTTCTACAGCCGGCCTTGTTCCTTTTTTAAAAGATCTTGGAAAAGATACCGGAGTTAATCTTGCAGTATCATTGAATGCAGCAGATAATGAAACAAGAGATATGTTGATGCCGGTAAACAGAAAATATCCTATTGAAGAACTGATTGAAGCATGCCGTGTCTATGATTTGAAACCCAGAAACAGGATAACTTTTGAATATATTCTTATTAAAGGCGTAAATGATTCCCCCGCTGATGCAAAACGTCTTTCAAAACTGCTAAGATCCGTTAAAGCAAAAATAAACCTGATTCCCTTTAATGAGTATGAAGCAAGCGAATTTAAAAGACCCGATGAATCTGCAATCAGAAGTTTTCAGGAAATACTGCTAAATAAAAATTATACCGCTGTAATACGGCACAGCAAAGGGCATGATATTTCGGCAGCCTGTGGGCAGCTTCGGGCAAGGAGTTGTTGAACGGCGTTGACAATAAGCTAAGTAACAAGGCTACGATTTAGAAAAGCTTCTACAGTGAGTTGCTTAAAAAGATTCAAACTTTCCATCACTTTTTCAGACATTCAATCAGGGTGTTCAAATTAACGATTTTCACGTTTACACCTTCATATTCCCTGTCCATAACCCGATCGACATCCGCTGCAACAACAAATGAATCACCTTCCGGATAACGATGGCGGAAAAGCCTCAGGTTGCAGGGATCAAAATCACGGCATGACCACTTACATTCAATGGCTACGGGGGGCTTGCCTCTTCTATCGATTATGAAATCGATTTAGTTGCCGCGTTTATCTCTCCAGTATTGTATGACCCCTGTCGTCAATAATGTACACCAATTTATTATTCACGCCGCTTGTTCTAATGCGTAAAATTGCTTCTCAAAAACAAACGGAGTCCGCTCCCGTTTCCAAAAGGTGGTATCCAATTAGCACTCTGATGATTTCCAGCGGTAAGAAGCTTGCCACAAAATAAGCAATAAGCAAAATCCGAAGGCAAGAACCCTCCACAGCCAAATTCAGCAGCATGATGCCACTTCGCTTCTGAAATGATATCAAGCCCCAATTGATTATCCTGTCCCCGATAACAGAGGCATTCTTTATCTGCCCTTTTATTGCTATTTCTTCTACGACTTTGGGATATGTTTTGGATGGTATGACGGCAATTGTTCCTGTATTGTCGGCGAGCATGAAATAGCCCTGCCCTAAAAAATAGATGACTGTTTATTTTAGTAAAAAAGACCTACCACTTTGATTTATCAAAAACAATTTATTTTTCTAGTTTTTGTTGTCTGAAAGTTGTTAGCGGATAAGCGCTAATTAGATCTATCAGAGCGGAAATTGTATGGACTATGATAAGCATCATCTCCTGAGATCTAAATCGTGGTCAGGGACAGGCACTGCCGGAAGGACAAAAGATGATATTTCTCTAACTTTACAAAAAAATATATTTATTTATAAAGTTAGGTTTACAATTTTTTATATTTTTATATGATAATGGTATGTATATAGATCGAATAACAGAATAAGTTTTACTGGACAAGCTGAATTTAAAAAAAATATGCATTATCCTCGGTGCCAGACAAACCGGCAAAACCACGCTGATTAAGCATCTTCTTGCAGATAAAAACAGCATATATTTCAACCTTGATATCGATGTTGATAAGCAACGGCTGGTTTCAGCATCATCACTTGAGCCTGAAAAAGCGCTCAAAAGTCTGGGAGGTAAAAAGCATATCATAATTGATGAGGCCCAACGATTGCCGGATATCGGCAGAATAACGAATGGCTGGTACGATGCCGGTGTTGATTCAAAAATAATACTATTAGGATCGAGCAGCCTTGATTTATTAAACAAATCAGCGGAGAGTCTTGCCGGTCGCAATGAAAAAATATATCTTCCTCCTTTGACCTTTCAGGAGATAATCGAAGATCAGAATTGGTATTTTTCTGATTTTAACAAGGAAGAATTCAATAGTCATTTTTCCAATCAAATTAATGTAATTCTGATCCAATCTATCGTTTTTGGAAATTACCCCGAAACAGTGACAACCGATGGGAAAAGGGAGTATTTAATCAATTTAATTTCCGACTACATATTTAAGGATGTTCTGCAATTCGGTTTGATAAAGACGACGGAACCCATAAAAAAACTGCTTTTTTTCTTGCGCATCAGATCGGTTCGGAAGTATCGGTTAATGAACTCGCCGCCGGTCTCGGCATGGCCAGGCAGACGGTTGAGCGTTATCTCGACTTGCTGGAACAGACGTTTATCACTTTTTCTTTGCCTGCTTTCAGCACAAATCCCCGCAAAGAAATCACAAAAAGCAAAGAGATATATTTTTGGGATACCGGCGTTCGCAATGCTTTGCTGAATGACTTTTCATTAAACACGGCAAGAAGCGATATAGGCGCATTATGGGAAAATTGGGTTGTCTCCGAATTCGCGAAATTTAATATGCTTTGCGGTAAAAGCTATAATCTGTATTTCTGGCGATCAAAAGCAGGCGCTGAAATCGATTTGGTAATTAAAAAAGACAACGCCATAAACGCCTTTGAGATTAAATGGAAAAAAGGAAAAACTCCTACTAAAGTTTTTACCAAAGATTATGGGGTAAAAATCGATGTTATAACAAGTTCACAGCCGATAATTGATTTTGTTTGGCATAAAATTTCAACCTGCCGGTTCTGATGATAATAGAGAATTTCTCCATGAATTATACTACTGTATCATAAGATGTTTTATTTTTCCAGGAGGAACAGAAAGTACTTTTATGGTTTTGCTACCGTCAGGAATTCCTGCGGTAACGTCAATTTGTGATAGCTCAGGGGCTTTACTGTATCCTGCACAAATAGATGCCGCAAGCAGTATTGCATCATTGCTTCCGCCATTAGGTATTATCGCTAACGGTCCCGGAAAATCTTTTACCTTTAATATAATATCTGAAGACGGATTGAACAGCTTTTCTATGTTTTCGTTATCTGACTTGTTTCGCCCGACTATTATTTTTGTGCTTTTATTTATACGAAAATGACGGCCGAATTTTAATAAATGAAGTTCATTTTCCAAATAATTTTCCTGGTTCACAAAAAGATCCTTTAATCTTATGGAAAATTCCTTATCTGTCAGAAGGCATCCGCCAGCAGGAGCAGGATAATCCGAAATACCGAATTCTGCGGCGAGAGCTATCTGAGGTTTTCTTGACTTTCCTGCAAAATCAAGCAGAAGCTCCCTGTCAACAAGCCCGTCTTTTTCAGGAATTGATGGAGCAAGCTTTCTTGCAGATAATGGTCTTAGTATATATCCCTCATAACCTGAATGCTTCTCCACATACCTGAGGGAGGATGCTGTTTGAGACATGGGTCGCTGTCCCAGCACTTCTCCGCTGAAAAGAAAATCAATGCCTTTTGCTTTCATAATGCTTCCTGCCATCATAAACATCAGCGAATGACAATCCAGGCATGGGTTCATATTTTTCCCATACCCGCAATGCGGGTTTTTCAGCATTTCCATATATTCTTCTGTAATATTTCTTACAGTTAGAGGTATGCCGGTTATTTTTGATGCTTTCACCGCCTTTTGTGAAGAAAAGAAAGGAGTTTCAAATGTAACCCATTCAACTTCAATTTGCTGTTTACGAAGTATTAATGCTGAAAGAATACTGTCAAGCCCGCCTGAGCAAATGCCTAAAGCCCGGACTTTTTTTTTGTAATTTGTCATAATTGTATTTTAAAGTTCAAATTCCTTTTTCAGATCTTCCCAAGAGATTGGCTCACCAAGTTCTTTTTTAGCTTTTCACGCACTATAACTTAAAATGGTTTTATAAAAATAATTATAACCAATTCTTTAGCTTTTGCGCAATGATCATTTGTAAAACATCAGGCATGCGACATCAAGGCTGCAGAATCGGGCGGCATATCTGCCAATTCAATTTCAACATTGATGCATGAGGGTTTGCCGCATTCAAAAGATGCTGCCAGCGCCGGCAGTAATTGATCGATTTCAGTGATGTGTTTACCGTGGCATCCCAACGCAATAGCAACATCATGATAACGTGCATCACTCAGATTCACCGCGATATTTTTTCCGGGGCCGGAAATAAAATCCTGAAATCGCTTCGTAGCGCCCCATGTGCGATTATTCATAATCACAACAACAATAGGCAGGTTATGGCGCGCCATTGTATCGAATTCAGCCAGCGTGATGCCGACACCGCCATCGCCGGTAATACACAGCACATGTTTATTCGGATGTGCACGCATAACGCCCATCGCAAAGCCCATGCCGAAACCGAGACAACCAAGATGACCATGCGTGAAAAAACGACCTGGCTCTTCCTGCCGTATGACCTCAGCAATCCATTGGTGCGCTTCGGCGCCGTCCGCAACTACTATCGTGTCGCACGGCATACTATTAATTATGGTTTTTGCTGCCTGATACGGATGCAACGGCGAACTGCGACGTGTAAGTTGTTCGGCAAAGCGCTGTTCGCGAACAAAACGCAAACTCTGCAGCACCTTCTGCCACGCCGACCAATCCGGCCATTTATGTGTTCCGGATTTTATGTTCAGCGCAAGCAGCACCTCGCGGCTGTCTGCCACTATCGCAATATCGACATCGCGAACCCGTCCGATTTCTTTTGCATCGCACTCCACATGAATTACTTTTGCATTTGCCGGTACAAGACGAGAGGCGCCCAACGTATAAACACCGAAGCGTACACCGAGCGCCAGTATGACATCAGGAGCCAATTGGGGTTCGCTCAGTTCCAGCATTTTAAAAAACCCGCCTGCGTACAACGGATCACTGCTTTGCATCAAACCGTGGCCCTGGTAATCAGAAAATACAGGGATGCCCGCTGATTTTACGAAAACACGCAATTCTTCTTCGGCTTTGCATTGCCACGCGCCTTCACCTACCATAATGACAGGACGTTTTGCATTCTCCAATAAATGCAAAGCCGAATCGATAGCATCTTCGCGAGGCAAAGCCGGTGTATCTGCAATAATTGTCTTCGGAATCACGACACTGTCTTCATCTATAAGCGCATAGGAAACATCCATAGGAATATCAAGCAGCACCGGTCCGGGCGGATCCGATGTTGCAATGCGGATAGCATGTGCAAGCAGGCGTGGAATATCGCTTGTTGAAGTAACGCGATTCGCCCACTTTGTAATAGGTTTGGCAATGGCAACCTGATCAAAGCCGCCCTGTACCATGTTTGCTTCCGCATAATTCTGAGGAATCGAAGCAGCGATATATAAAACCGGCGTACGATCCAGATAGGCATTTGTAATCGATGTAATAACATTCGTAAAGCCAGGACCGGCGGTAATCAGCGCAACACCGAGTTTTTGAGCAGCGCGTGCATACCCTTCAGCTGCGTGCCCTGCGGCCACTTCGTGACGTACATCGAGAAACGGAATTTTATGTTCGCGAATTCCCTGAAAAATGGTTTCCAGATGACCGCCGTAAAGCGCAAATACATTATCAACTCCGGCCTGCAGCAACGTCCGTACAACAAGCTCTCCGCCTGTGATCATTGACATATAGTAATCGCCTTATAATTTGAGAACGTTAAAATATGATTCTCTTTTGCTCGATCAGTCCTATTTTTAAAATATTCAACATATTTCAATTTATAACCATTATATCATTATTTTGACAAAAGCAAAAAGTTGTTCACCGAAAAAAAACCGGGATCAAGTATTGAAGCCGGCACAAAAAAACTTGATTCCGGATGCGGCGCCCGGTTTGAAGTTGTAGCATGATGATTTTTTTCATCAATAAAGTGTGTAGAATCAAAATCTCCGGTATTGTTTTTTCCGCTGGGGGTCTCGCTATAATGCGATAACAAAGAAAGCCAGGTGCGGAACTCTCCGGATCTGTCAAACACCTCTTTGTACCAAATGGTATAAGTTTCCTGGTCAATGTAATTTATATGCAATCCCCAATTATAATATTGATCTTTAGGCATTTGTTCCACGATCCACACTTTTCTTGGCACATAGGTAATATTAAGAGGCGCCCATGTTGCTCCCTTCCACTTGGGATCTTCATAACCATACTTCGGATGATTGTCTGTATAGGGAAATACTCTTATCACCCTTCCATCCGGTAATTCCTGCATTGGGAGCATATTAGGACTGGTGAAAGAAACAAGAATAGTTTTTTCTCCCACATATTTCCATGTCATTGTGCGGTCTTTGCCTCCCCACATATAGTTGGTATCTATCCATGAGTCGGAACCCATATATGGGTCAGACCTCGTTGTTGATCCGGTTTGCCGGATCCTGCGTATGGCAGGAATATAGGCATAATTACTGTCTTCTTTCGGATCAATATAAATGTAGGCCATCGAATTTATTCCCTTGCTGGACATAGGTTCCATAATTCTTTGAAATTCATAAGCTAAAACCCTGTCGGGGTTTTTTAGTTCCTTGCCGGGCAGTCTGCCGTTCATATAAAGTCGATGATCCATACCTTGAGCATAACGTTCTTCTCCTTTACTTTTATCTATCCAGCATACCCTAACATAATCCTTTGAAGCCATAAAACGATATCTCTGAAAATCGAAGTTATAAATGATCTTTGCCCCTGCTTTAGGATCTTTTACATCAATGTTGGGAAAAGGCATACCATAAATGTTTTCAGGATATTTTCCGGTACGTTTATCAACCAGATCACCATCGGGGCTTACGTCGAACTTACCTGCATTTTTTGCGCTCGCAGCAAGAAAGTTGCCGGGAAGTTTGTATTCGAAGTTTATTTTCCCTGGTGTAATTATATAATCACTTTTTTCAACCGCACGGTACATGGCAGGGATAAGCAGGTCTTTGTACTGTGCGCAGTTGGTTTTGTCTATTATCTTGGGTAATTCCACAGCCTGCAAAATGCCGGCACATGAAATCAAAACAACCAATGAGCACAAAGTAATCCCGAAATATTTTAAGATTTTCTTCCACTTCATGTTTCCTTCCTCCTTTAATTGTTATCGTTATTATAATTATCTTTCTCATCGGCATAAATCAGCCCTTTTGAGGATCGCATCAACTAGTACGCCCTGTCAGGCAAGGCATGAAACAACAAAAGGGCTGATTTATGCCGATGAGAACCAAATATGACTTTTTATAAAATAGGCAAAATTTTACCGACAACGTATTTGCTTGGAAGGTATGGTTTATAGCAGGCGTCTTTTAAAATTCAACCATAAGAAAATCTTAGAACAACCATAGTATGAATTTAGGGTTATTGAAGACTTAATAGATGCAATCGGAGGTTGGCTCTTTTGTCTTTTAAACCCAGTTTTTTTCTAAGGCTAATCCGATGAAATTCAACAGCACCGATACTTATTGCCAGCAACTCTGCAATTTCTTTAATTGATCTTCCTTCTTTCACATGAGTTGCCACTTCAATTTCCCTGGGTGTCAGATTATAATATTGCAACTTCAGTTGCTGCAAAAAAGATGAGGTAATAGTATTAAGATTTGCTTCGACGATATTTAAAAGAGACAGTTGACGGGCTGATGGGTTGCCTTTCTTCAAATTATTGACATGCGGCAAAACTAGTTCCCTGATATTAGATAAAATTTTTGCTTTAAGATCCATTTTATCTTCTTCGAGTTGCCTCAATAATACTTTTAAGGCGGTATTAACTTCCTCAAGATTTTCGGTTTTCAGCCTTAACTGTTCTTCTGATAGAACACGTTCGGTTATATCCCGGCCATAAACCAGAAGGCCATCTTCTAATGGATAGCCGTAAGATTCGTACCATCTGCCAAAAATCGGGCAGGCTTCCGAATATACAAGAGTTTGAGTTTCAATAGCGTTTTGGCCTTTCCGCAAATACTCGCTGTTCTTTTCAAAAGGCAATACTTCCCACATGTACTTTCCGATAATTTCATCTCTTTTCTTCCCGATAACTATCTCTGCTTTCTGATTCAGGTCTATGATACGCCTATCCCGGTCATAGCTAATATAAATGTCGGTAGTTTTAGCCAAGACAGTGTATATTTTCTGGTTTAATTTGCGCAGGGCTTCGTCGGTCTGATTGAGTTCAGTTAAGTCCCGGATAATAAAAAGAACTCTTTTTGAATCGGTTTCATCTCCCAATTCAAATGATGACACTTCACCATGAAATTTTGCGCCATCTTTTTTCAGAAACAAAAGTTCGCTTTGCACATCACTGCTTCGGGATAGTTTTTTAAAGAACAAAAATCTTCGTGAATCCTCAGGATCAATAAGCTTTTTACTCCCTATATGGCAAATCTCTTCCTCGGAACGGTCGAACATCCGGCAGGCAGATGGATTTGCAGCCGTTACTGCGCCATCAGAAAATCCTATAAGAATACCATCGGCTGAATTTTCAAATAATAAACGGAACATTTGTTTACTGTTACTGAGCGATTTCTTGGTTTTGAGTTCTTTTTTCATTTGCAGCTCTCTCTTGTTCTTCTTCTACCTTCCGGACTCGCGGTTCACAGACGTGTTAAGAAAAAGATCGATAATCCAGCCGATAAAGCAAAGCCTCGGGGTAAAGAACCGGATGGTTCCTGAAATGTTGTTTCTTTCTTGTAGGAAAGAAACTTATCTACAGAGGCTTCGACTTTCGTTTCGATCATCAATACTCCGGCATCACCAGTTAAAACAGTAGTATTGCCAATGCCGCCGGAATCGGAAAGCATATAAATATTCTTGACAAGCTTCTCAGCGCTTATTTGAACCTCAGCCTGTTCTTTAGCATATAAAAAAGAAGTAAATATTAAAAAGGTAACAACACTTCCGATTATAGCGAAAATATTTCTGTGTTTCATTAACATATTATGTCCTCCATATGTATGATAACCCCTACCGTTTTTATATAAAATTCATTATATGTCAAAATAGCTAAGAAGTTATAGTGCTCTTCACTATGGATTTCGTTGAAGTATAATGATATACTCATTCCTCATGGTGTTGGCAATTCCTGATATTTGTCTTGCCAGAGTCCGAACAGGTGAAAAATGATGCTGAACCGCCATATCAATCAGAATTTTATGCAGCCCCGTTACTTCTTCCTTTGGGATATCAAGAACCTTGCTCAATTGATTATCATTTGTGCCGATAATAATTGTGCAAAATTTTTCAGGTTTTAATACTCGTGCACATTCGAACAAAATTTTATCCATATGCTCAATATAGAGCTGATATCTCTCTTTAAAATTTTTTCCACGCAGCCCGACCATTTTCTCTTTTAAAACATCGATGTTTTCCCCCATTAAATTCAAATGAAATAAATCGTTGTCCAGATAATCGATGGCAAAACTGTAAGGGGGTGAAAACAGGATTCCGTCGACACTACTTTTTTTAATTATAAGATTGCGTGCATCGCCCTGCAACAAGTCGGCTTTGGCCAGAAGTGATTCCGAGCCTTGTAGTACGTATTGAGTTTTTTTCACTACGAAAAGATATCGTTCGAGAATGGCTTGAAATTGATCATAAGGTGATTGTCGTTTGCTTCTTTCCGCATATCCGGCACTGTCAAGGTATGCCAGCAACAAAAAATCAAATACATCCGTTTTATCAGTTTTAATTAGCTCAAAAAATCGTTGCGTATATTCTGATTTAAAATATATCTTTTCTTTATTGATACTATTAGAATCATTTGGCAATTCATACTTTCTGTTTTTTCTGCCGACAATTGGTGAACCCGCAAATCGGCCGAAAAATTCAAATAATTCTTTTGAACTTTTCAAGGCTTGGTCCAAAGGCTCTTGTTGAATTGTCAAAGCATTATATTTCACCTGTGACATGAATCGGCAAAACGGGCTTGCATCAATGCCGATTGAATTTATGCCCATGAAGCTTGCCTCGATGGGTACCGTTCCTGAACCCATCATGGGATCCAGTATTGTATCACCGGGTTTAATTCCCATAATATTTATCAGGGCTTTAACCATCTGGGGATGGAATTTCCCTCTGTAGGGGAACAACCCATGAGTAGAATATCCGGTACGGAATTGATTTTTCTTAAAAAATGATTTGAGACGGGGCGATGAGTGCGCAGGCAGGAGAAGAGGTTCTCCGGTACATATCAGATAGTGACGGGTGAAACGATCTCCCACCCGGATAAAATAGGCGCCATTGTCTGCGAGTTCATCTTCATTAAGAATTTTACTTTCATAATAAGCAAGCGCCAGTTCATACACTTCGTTTAATTGAGGTGAAAGAACAAGATTTTCCGGGAAAAGTTTGCGGAACATACCCTCGGATAAAACATCAAAAGTTGATATGTTATTAGATGATGATTTTTTTGAACCCATACATTTACCCATAAATATGATGGATTAAAAATGGTTATCTAAGCGCTCTTCCATCGGTTCCTTTTTTGATCGGAGGAATGTCGGTTGACTCTGCATCATGTTCAATTTCAATTACAGCCAGAATTCCTTCCTCTATCAATATATTTCGCCAAACAGAAAAATAAGGTTCAATTTCCGAATAGCTTCCGATACGATCGGTTAAATATTGATACATATTTCTGGAAGGAAGGATTAGAATACCACCGGCCAACACCCCATCTAAGAGCCCGACAGCCATTTTATTCAACGCCCGGTGACTTGATGAAATATTGCCGGTCTCCCATTCAACGGCAAAATAACGACCATCAGAAACTTTCTTTACCGCATCGATCGGTCCGGGTTTAATCCGCGAAGCAATAGACATGCGATATTCGCGTTTCCATTTATTTCGAACCAGAAATTCTTGGAAATTCTTTTTTATGGGCACAACCCCATTGGCCTTTTTTTCGGGATAAAGTGTAAACTGACGGCTGCCTTCCGGATGTGTTACGGATAATATAGCATTTTTTATTTCATCAAGAAGGGTTGCAAACTCGGGGGTCTTACAAAAAGGACCTTTTTGAATCAGGAACTCAATTTTTATTATTTTCACTGAGCAGTTCCTCCACTTTTTGTATTAGTTCTATGGATGATATATTAAGGGCTTTGGCAATTTGAAGAATAGTAGTTAATGAGGGCTGTCTAATGCCTCTTTCCAAAAGGGAAATATAGCTTCTGTCAAGCCCACTTTCCTGGGATAACCGCTCTTGAGAGATTTTTAAAGCTGTCCGAAAATGACGGAGGGATTGCCCAAATGCGCTTGCAGAATTCAACCTAACCTCCTATTAATCTTATCTCCGAAAAAATTTATTTTGTGTTTAAATTTATATACATGATTCATATGCCTTTGATCTACAGACTATAGTCCGCAAAAAAACAATTGATCGAAATGAGAGGGTGTGGTATCAAGGTACATTGTATTGTTAAAGCCAACTCATTAAATCAATCATGAAATTTATAATGAAAAACTTATTTTTCAAAGCTTTGAATATTGAAGAAACGGACAAACTGGTGATCCGCCGTTTTGCCCGAACAACAGGGATACCCCTGGATAGGCTCAACTATTATAACCGGTTCAATATTATCCCATCCGGCAAAGATCTCTCACAAATCTGCGATGATGCCGGCATTACGGAAATAGAATTATTGCTTAAAATGAAGGTTATGGATTCACGCATACTCTCCCTGATTCAGGAAAATTCCGATCAAATAAACCAAATTATTAAAAAAATAGATGAAAAAAAGGATGAAATTCCTGCTATCCCCCCTCTGGTTAGAAAAACTAAATGGGGCAAACTTTACCAGGGCGATTGCCTAGATTTAATACAGCATATGGATGATGACTGTGTGGATTTGATATTTGCCGATCCGCCCTTTAATTTGAACAAACTGTATCCTTCAAACATTGATGACAATTTAAAAAGCGACGAATATCTCAAATGGTGTGAACAATGGCTCGATAAGTGTATCCGGATTCTTAAACCTGGAGGTTCTTTTTTTATCTGGAATCTTCCGAAATGGAACACTTGTCTGTCGGAATATCTAAATCACCGACTGACATTTAGACACTGGATAGCTGTTGATATCAAATATACCCTGCCCATCAAGGGAAGACTTTATCCCTCGCATTACTCTCTTCTATACTATTGCAAAGGCGAAAAACCTAAAACATTTCACCCCGACCGACTGCATATGGATATCTGCCCACACTGTGTCGGTGATCTTAAGGATTACGGCGGTTACAAGGATAAAATGAATCCGGACGGAATCAATTTGACTGATGTATGGTTGGACATTCCACCAGTAAGGCATAAAAAATATAAAAAGAGAAACGGATCGAATGAGCTTTCAATTAAGCTATTAGACCGCATAATTGAAATGGCCTCCGATGAAGGGGATATGGTTTTCGATCCTTTTGGCGGTTCCGGCACAACTTATGCGGTAGCGGAAATCAAAAAGCGAAATTGGATAGGAATTGAAATCGGCCCAGTTGATGGAATTATCGACAGGCTGGACAACATTTGTGATGATGCCGCATATCTGGCCAAGATCAGACAGGAAATCAATTGTTTGATTACAAACAGAGATTTGAAAAGAAGAATTGATAAAGGTTGGTGGACCCCGGATTCGGTAAGAGGGGAAAATGCAAAATATAAAAAAGTCGCCGAATGAACTGGTGCAACTTGGTATTTACCTCATTTCGTTTTATCCTGCAAAGTGAACATTAAATTTGTAAATTAATTCTCAAGGTACAATTGTTCCGTCTTACACGGAAAATAGGGTTTATCTTTGTCAATATTTATTCATTTTATAACGTTGTCACTTCTTCTGCTTTTGATATAGATAATTATCAATATCGCGATCTAAAGAGGCAGACTTTAGTGCACGATCAGGATCTCCCACATGCAAATCAGATCCTTTTATAATATCCGAAAGTATCCTAAATGCCTTATCAAAATGCCCGGAAAACTCTGGTAGTTTTTTCTCCAAGGATTCTATTCCCTTTTGCAGAGTATCGCGAGGGATTCTCCATTCATCATTACCGCGCCATAAGTATGCCGCTATACGAGCGACGTGAAATCCGCCTCGCTTTGCAATTATCCTCTCTAAATCATCTGGGTTTTCAACATATGTGCTTCCACGAAGCCATTCCGAAGCCCAACGACTTAACAGGGAGGCAATGATGTAAGGCTCTACAGGTTCTCCGGAAAATATTTTAGAGTGAAGTTCACCCCACACTTTGTATTTTCTTGCCCGCCCATCTGATGGAGTTTTGAGTACAACTGACAAATACGACTGCGCCACCGCTTCATTCGTAAAAAGCTTTGATATATCTATCTGTGAATCATCAAACTGGCGTGGCTTTCTCTCATACAGGTAACCGTAGATTTTGAAGCCTTCCTCCATGTCTACTTGTACCGGGTCATTTGCGCGTAGATCACGGCTGCTGATTTGGTTTTGATTATTTGTGGTCAAAACTATGCGGCTGACAAGATCGCGTTCTTTTGTTTCATAGATCCGCGTGAGAACTCTAACATCAGGAGCCAGTTGTCCAGAGGCGTGAGCAAGCGCTAAAGTTTTTGCAGTTTGACAACCGTTTACTATCTGTAGATTACGCAATTTCACATGCGGATTGTCTGGATCAGTTACCGGATCAAAATGATCACAAACCAGTGTAATTCCATTATTCAGAAACCAAAATTCATAGCTCAGTTCGAGACTAGTACATGTTTTCAGAATGTCTTTGTTAACGCTTCCTCTCATGCCAAGAAATCTTCTAATGTTCAAGTCAAATACGGCATCATTTGGGTTATCGTTTACTAACCGGGCAATTTCTGTTGCTGGTACAGAGCAAACAAGTCCTTTCAGATCTTGAGAATAGTATTTAATGAGTGAAGGATTATTGGCGTCATATCTAACCTTAAGATCTGCATCTACCCGACGTGTCTGTCGTTCCTGGATCTTGGAAAGTTCAATTAACTCATCGCAGCCAAGAGCTTCGATTGAGAAGGTCTCGAACGTATCATTGTCGTAATCGGCGCGAATTGCGGCAAGTTCCTGCTTGAACTCGTCAGATATGTCTTTTGTCTGACCATTGGTTATAAACTTGATGCATATTCGGATATTAGAAGGCCCAAGGTTGCCGAGAACTCCTCGATACTCAATGATTTTATCTCGAAGGGCTTTATTTGATAGGGTGTCAAGTTCCTTGCGGGAGCGCTGAAATAACCATCGAAGCCCATTATGGAGTTGTATCAGAGCATTTGATGAAAAAGAGGCGGTGTTCTTAGTCTGTATAACGAAAACGTCTGCTCCTTCTCCATCTTCCTCCACAGCAACTATATCCATCTGCTTATCTTGACCTCCATCAACTATGTCTGACGGGTCAAAGGTATGCACACTATTTCCTGTGACCAGTGAAAAACATAAACGCATGAAAGCGTTATCTTGCTCAATTTGGAGCGCCTGAGAAAGTGCTTCTATCCGATCTTGAATAATTTGTTGACGTAAGTTCATAAACTTTTCCTTTGAGCTAATAATTAAGGTTATATGTGGAGTGAAGCTAAAAAATATTGTGAGTTTAGCAAGCCTTTTGTGGCTTCATTCCGGATATAATCTGGTTGGCCCATCCTTCGGAGCGTTCAATGCCCAGGATGAGGAGCGCTATCTTTCGAACAAGTTCAGTACCAGCTCCAAACCCTGGGCCAACAAACGAATGGAGCAGTCACAAAAGACGCGCTCCTCATCCTGGGCATTGAACGAAGCCGTTGTTATACCCCGATATGGGGATTCAATGATTCTGCTATCTTTTCTTCCTGCTGCACAGATAGATTAACGGGGGCAACCGTCATTTTCATAAGAACAGCCCTATCAAGCGAAAACATTCTAACTCTTCTGAACAATCAGCAATCAATTAAATTAATTTGAAATTTATATAACCTAATGACAGATTTTTTGCAATAATATTTGGATTACCCTTGAAAGAGTTGGTGATTTTATGATAATTTAATAGTTCCGGGATTAAAGCGGAATGTATAATAATTTATGAAGGATTTCTTTTGGGATAACCCCATCTCGGGATGGAAAAAGGGATTTACAGCCTGCTAAGCAGTTCTCTTTCAATATCTTCTTTCATCTCTGAAATTGGCACAAGCAAAGCGCTCTTGGCAGCATCTGCAAGAAGTCGTTTAAATAATTCTACCAGGTAATCATTTGTTTTGACAAATTCAATACTTCTTTCGCCTACGTTTTCGCAAAGACGCCAGTATATTGGAGAATCCGGTTTCTCCATATTTTGCAGCACAAAGAGACTTGCATGAATCATAATATCAGATATCCATTTTACTCTGTCATCCAGATAGGAAACATCCCCTTCAAAACCAAGCACACCTGTTTTTTTAAGTCTGCCCTGCTTTTCAAACATCCTGTATCCTGAAGTCCCCATCAGGACCAACTGGCGATGTGAAAGCAGGTTTGCAGTTCTCTCTAAGCGATCAAGCAAATTATTTTTTTGGAGAAACTCAAAATTATATTTCAGGTCTTCAAGCGTGCTGTCCGGCACAAACATCAGAAACCCTACTTCAGGTTCTATTCCTGCGTTACGGCATATTTGTATAGCGCTTTCGGCAAAATGAATGGATGCGCCCTTGTTTAAGTTTGTTAGCACAGACTTTGAGCCGCTTTCAATGCCAAGAAGAAGTGTCCTAAACCCGGAAGTAACAAGACTATCTAAAACATAGGGATCAAGATCATTCGCTCTTGTTTCCATGCCGAAAGTTATATTTAAGGGACGGATAAGCTCCATCAGCTTATAAATGCGCTCTTTGCCTTTTTCCCCGGGGCCGATAAAATTAGGATCAACAAAATAGAAATCCCGGCTTCCTTTGCCGGAAAGTTCAGAAATTTCCTTATAAACATTTTCAGGAGATCTCCCCCGCCACAAGGGCCCGTTATTGTAAAACGACGGCACAAGACAAAAGGCGCAGTGATTGTAACAACCACGGCTTGCAAGAACGGATACAATCTGTTCAGGTGAATTTTCTCTTTCAGGAAAATTAAATTTATCTATATTTTTTTCAGGAATCCGTAGCTTTGAAATATTATAACCTCGGCCTGTTCTGATAGCAAGGCCTGGTATTGCTGCCGGACTTTCATTTACTGACAGTGCATATGCAAGTTCTGTTAAAGTATTTTCACATTCTCCTACCACAATCGAGTCAACGGAAGCAATGTTTTCAAGAATTGCTGCATATGCAAGCGTAGGAAAAAATCCAAACAGAGCAATGTGTCCCCAAAAACCTTCTTTTTTAAGATCGGACAACATATCAAAGAGCTGGTTTGTGTGCTCCCAGAAATAAACTGCATTCACGCAAAGCATATCGGGAGAAAGCTTAAGAAATTCCTGTTTTGTTGTTTCAAAATTCCACCCGGTAACGGTGGTATCCATCAGGCAAACGTCGTGGCCTGCGCTCCTGAGGCTTGAAGCTGCATAACTTCCCATGAGGCAGGACCAAAGGGGAGTATTGGCAATATCATTAAACCTTTCTTTTGAACGAACTCTGGGATGTTCAAGTACGCATATATTCATGAATATTTAACCTCGACAATATACCCGCCTCATGGTATTTAACTTCAAGTTTATGAAGTATATAAGAAGTATTTTGCGGATTATAGTACACCGGATACAAAAGATCGATATCGGGATCAATAAGTCTGCTTTTTATAAGCCTGTCAGTCAGCCTGGCGCCTGGATACAATCGTACCGTATTTAAAATCACAGCTCCAAGATTTCCACACACAGAATGTATATCAAGAATTCTATCCATCATCTCTTCTGATTCTTCCATATGTTGTTTTGTCTCAAAAGGAAGATTTACAAGAAAATGGCACATGGTAAGAATATTGTATTTTACAGTAATTTCTGATGCCCGCAAAATGTCTTCTTTTGTAAGTGCCTTGCCAAGAAGACTTAAACCGTGAGATGTAAGGGCATCTGAGGAAAAATAGCATGCAACAAGACCGGCCTTTTGTGCAAGATCGGCATTGTGTTCGGTAAATGTGTCTTCTCTGAAAAAACCAGTCCAGCTCACCACTTTAAGCTTTCGCTTTAAAATCTCTTTGCATATACCCTCAAAATGCTCTATCGGACGGTTTAAAACTGGATCAGTGAAGTGAAATAGCTTTATATCAAATTCCTTATGGAGTTGTTCCATTTCATCTGCAATTATGACAGGACTTCTGAGCCTCATCCTGGACCCACCCAAACTTGGGTAGAGACAATACCCGCATTTTAAATCACATCCCCTTTTTCCTTCTATACCCATAGACGCAACATAGAGATTTCCTGCCGTATAATCTTTGGGAGAAAAACTTTTGGTATCAATTTGAGGAATTTCATCCATTGAAATAAAGGGCCCGTTCGGGTTGTATATAATTTCTTCGTCTTTTCGCCGGATAACGCCAGGCACGGATTGAATTTTCGGAAATTGTGATAGTATTTGAGTAAAAGCAAGTTCGCCTTCACCGCACAAACCAAAATCGATTTCGGGTATTTCTTCCATAAGGCGCAATGCAAAAAGTGTGAAAGCCGGGCCGCCTGCAATGATAACTGCAGCCGGCGCAAGCAATCGGGCAAGTATGGCAGAAGTTTTAAGTGAAGACAGATATGATGCCTGCTGTCCTGCCAGAGGATCGATGTTTCAGAAAGACATAGCAACGATATCAGGCTTTATATTTTCAAGTTTTTCTTTCAATACAGGCCAGGGGTCGGGATAAAGATTCATATCAAGAGCTGATTTTTCAAAACCGGAAGGCACAAGAGCAGCCAATCTTGAAATGCCAAGAGGATACACGCGTTCTTTTGCGCCATGATGTGAAGTAGGAACCTGTACGAATAGTATTTTCACTGCATTTATTCCAGAAGCAAAAGGCCGATATATTTTACATAACGCCCTTTTTCCGATACCGGCTTAAGGCTTATGCCAGCCGACTTGGCTGTTTTGTAAACATCTATTCCTGAGGCCTCCATGGAAGGGCGCGCCTTATCTGGATGGCGACAAATATTATCTTCAGGGCATTTTTTGCAAACAAGGCAAGGACCCGCGCCAAACGAAAAGGCTTTATGAAAGCCAGCCAGAAAAAGTCTTTTTTCAAGGTTTAACAGTTTTTTATGAAATTTACTTCCGGGCGGCATACCTTCCACCAACATGCACCATGAATAAGATTTTAGCATTTCTTCTGTTTCCCAGAAATTCATAGCATATGGCGGGCATTGAAGATTTTTGCCGAATTCTTTACAGCCGAACCTGCACTTTTGTCTCACCCATGAACCTAATTCTACCTTTGATACAGGAAGGATTACGGCATTTTTAAATCCTTCATCAAAAGCAGTATATACCCATTCATCAGGATACATTTTTTCATATTTATTAAATGAGGCATTTTTATGAAATTGATCCTGCACAGCTAATATGACTGAGGTGTCTGTACCAAGATCACTAATCCGGACACTGCAAAAACCTGCTTCTTTAAGCCATGTGTTTATGGTTGAAGTTTCATGACAGGTTCCGTTGTATGTATTTAGCATCATGTTAAGATCGTACAATGTTCCTTTTTGCGGGCAGCGTCCGCGCCGATCCGGAAAATAATCGTGGATAAGGATCATGCCTCCCTCCTTAACAAGGCTTGCAGCTTTATGGAACAGCTCATGCGCCTCTTTATGGCCATATGCGTGAAGAAAATTGCTCATCACAATAAAACCAAACTTTTTGCTTCTCTTAAATTCATGAAGCCGGAAATCTCCTTCCATTATTTCAAAGTGCTGCCAATAATCTTTACCGGTATAAAGTTTCCGTGCGGCATTAATAACTTCAGGCAATTCAAACAACACTGAGCCGGTGATTTCATTTGATTGGCTTTTTTCATCATATGTTTTCGACTTTATTAATGCACGTCCCAGCGTACCTGCCCCGCCGCCGATATCAAGCAGCGGTAGTTGCCACGAAAAAGGTAGGAGAAGACTTACAATCTCTTTACTCTTTTGACGTAACAGCACATCGGCAGACATGACATAATTAAGAGTTCTTAAGGTATAATCATCTTCTTTCAGCATTTCTGGGTTATTATTGGAAATGTTCCCATAAGCATTATCGATTGATACTTTTTTTGCAAGAGACTGCCAATGCGGCTGCATGTATTTTCGATATAGAAAAAAGTCTCCCATGTAAGAAGGCTGTCCCGGCACAAGAAATATCCGAGCAACCTGGCTATTAAACCACCTGTCATTTTCATGGTAAACTAATCCCAGCTTTTCCAGAGCATTTAAAAACCGGAGCAGTTCTTCATT
>DYJH01000008.1:41134-42340 GCA_020723255.1 Desulfonema limicola
CGACCGATGAAATTCCTTTTTCAATAAAATTAAAAAGACCAAGTTCTATCGCCGCAAAAAGGACTTCGGAATACCAGTAAGCAGTTGAAAGATCCTCAAGATACTGAAAATCTTCATGAGCAAAGTCGGCATGGCAAAATGGCATATCAGGCATTATTTTCATGACTCTTATATCTGAGCATTTTTTATTGAAACTTCTTCAAATGTCTTTATCTCTGCCAGAATGCGCGTTGCTGCATCCAGCAGTTCCATTGCCACAGCAGCACCAGTACCTTCTCCCAGACGAAATTTCAGATCAAGCAGAGGCTCTATACCCAATAGTTCATGCATAAAACCATGTCCCACCTCAACAGATCTGTGGCTTGCAAAAAGATATTCTTTTGCCGTTGGGGCAAGATTACATGCAATCAATGCGCCGGCTGTGGATATCAGCCCGTCGCACACTACAGGAATTCCCTTTGCGGCGGCACCGAGAACAAGTCCGGCAAGACCGCCGATTTCAAAACCACCAACCTTTGAAAGTATATCAATTGCATCATTCGGATCAGGGTTGTTAACTTCTATTGCTCTTTTAATTACTTCTATTTTGTTTTTAAGGGCTACGTCACCAATTCCGGTGCCTCTTCCGGTAAGCTTTTCTACGGCAATACCCGATAATATAGCAACAACAACAGTAGAAGGAGTAGTATTACCAATGCCCATATCACCGGTACCCAGGATATCGACAGTGCCTTCTTTGGTAAGATCATCAACAATATCGATTCCGGCTAAAATAGAGTTTACAGCTTCCTGTCTTGACATTGCAGGGCCTACAGCTATGTTTGAAGTGCCTTTTCGGATTTTTTTGTGGAAAATGGGAAGGTCTCTTTCAAAATCATGATTAACTCCAAGATCTGCAATCTTTACCTCTGCACCAGCATGGCGGGCAAGCACATTGATTGAAGCGCCTCCGTTAACAAAATTATACACCATCTGAGGCGTCACTTCCTGAGGGAAAAGACTAACACCTTCCGCCACAACTCCATGATCTCCGGCACAGGTAACAATAACTTTTCTTTTCAGCCTTACATCAATAGTTTTTGCAATGCCTGCCAGCCTTGCAGATAAATATTCAAGAACACCAAGGCTTCCTGCCGGACGGGCCTGTTGAGCCAAACGCTCAAGAGCAGCCATATATACTGATGTATCAGTAGGACAAATAGCGTT
>DYJH01000205.1 GCA_020723255.1 Desulfonema limicola
GTGATAGAAAGCAGAAACAAAGTAGGCGGCGGTGTATTTACTGATGAAATAACAGCGCCGGGATTCAAACATGATGTCTGTTCCGTCTGGCATGGCCTGATTTATCCGAATCCGGTATTTAAGAATGATGAACTCGGATTATTCTCCAAGTTCGGACTGAAATATATCACTCCGGATACATTTACAGGAGTGAACTTTGACGATGGTTCGTATTTTACCCAATACCGTGATCTTGATAAAACCTGTGAGAGCATAGCCCAGTTTTCACCACATGATGCAGAAGCCTATCGCAAGTTTCATGACTGGTCGTTTCAACTGCTGGATATGCTGCTTATGGGGATGTATAATCCTACTCCAAGCTTTGGGCAGACAATGGCCATGATGGATTCAAGTCCTGAAGGCCGGATACTTATAAGGGCTTTGTTATCAAGCGCATGGGATATTGCAGAAGACTGGTTTGAAAGCGATAAGATGCGCATTGTAATGACTCGTTATTCAGCCGAACAGATGATCAATCCGTTTACAAAAGGCACCGGGCTTCATCTTTTTCTATTTATACCTTTGCAACATAAATACGGCAGCGGTTTTCCTGTTGGCGGTTCCGGGATGTTGTCCGAAGCTCTGGCCAAGTGTTTTGAATCGTTTGGCGGCATAATAAAGCTTTCAAGCCGTGTAAAGGAATTTAAGATTTCCGGCGGCAAAGCCACAGGCGTGATCCTTGATAGCGGGGAAGAGATTGAGGCTTCAAAAGCGGTTGTATCCACTTTAAACATTAAGCAGGTATTTCCCGGTATGGTTTCAGGAAGCAAGCTGCCCGATGATTTTATGCAAAGTGTAAAAAGTTTAAAACACTCCGGTTTTTCAGCTCTGAATCAACATCTTGCATTAAAAGAGGCGCCGGTCTGGAAGAACGGGTTTAAATCGCACTGGCTGGCGTATCACAATTCCGATCCTTATGAATTTCAGCATGCTTTTCAATGCATTGACAACGGTATTCCAAGAAACGATGTTTTTTCGTCATTTGTTGCAACAGCGCTTGATCCAACAAGAGCGCCTGAGGGTATGCATACGATGTATCTTTATTCATTTGCGCCTTATGCACTAAGAGACGGCGGACCCCAGAAATGGGATGAGATAGAAAAAGACGTTGCCGACGATATTTTAGGCAAAGTGCAGGATCTGGCTACCAATATGGGCAGCGATAATATTCTGGGCAGAGCAGTTCATTCGCCTTTGTTTTATGAAAGGCATAATGCCACGATGTTAAATGGCGATATATGCCAGATAGGAACTTATAATATGCAGATGTCCGGAAACCGTCCCATTTCAGGCTGGCATAACTACCATACGCCGGTTGAGAAGCTTTATATGATCGGAGCTAGCACCCATCCCGGCCCCGGAGTCTTTGGCGGAGCGAGAGCCGGTGTGCAGATAATAATGGAAGACCTTGGCATAGATTTTAGCAAAATAATAGGGAGTTGAGACATGAAAGTAAAAGGAGTTAACAGGGTATATATTGTTGCAAAAGATTTTGAAAAAGCATTGAATTTTTACTCGAAATTATTGGGTGTTACATTTCATGATGCCAAAGTGGAAAACATCTTTGGGGTAAGATGCGCTCTTAGCTGGGAGGCGGGTATAGAACTCTTTTCGCCGCTGCCGGGAACTACAAACCCTTTAGCGATGGGAATGCTGCAGCATCTTGAAAAAAACGGAGAGGGGTTATATGGCGTAGTCTTTTCAGTAGACAACGCCGATGAAGGCCGTGACAGGGCGCAGGAGATGGGGATTACTGCAAATTTTCTTGAATTTGACAAAGATATGATAAAGCAGCATTTTGAAGACAGGTTTAAGATTTTTAAAGAATATTTGCTGGAAACACAGGATGCTTGCGGCACTAATTTAACGCTGGTTGAAATTGAGACTAAATAAAGAGAAACAATATGAAAGATAAGAGATATTCGGTCATAGGCAAACCTGTTCCGCGCGTGGATGGCATAGAAAAAGCCGGAGGTAAAGCCATATATACTACCGATATTTCACCTCCCGGAATGCTGCATGGGAAGATTCTGCGAAGTCCTTATCCACATGCAAGAATAATAAGAATTGATACATCGAAAGCGGAAAAACTCAAAGGTGTAAAGGCAGTCATTACGGGGCGCGATATACTGAAAGTTAAATACGGTTTTATGATGGCAGCCGCTCCGGATAGCGCTGATCAATATCTTTTGGCACAGGATAAAGTCAATTATATCGGAGATGATGTGGCGGCGGTAGCCGCAATAGATGAAGATATAGCTTGTGAGGCTTTGGACCTTATTGAAGTTGAATATGATCAACTTCCTGCTTTATTTGCCATAGAGGACGCAACAAGGCCGGGTGCGCCTTTGATTCATGACAAATTTCCCGGAAATATCAGCGCAAAATCCGGGATGGAATTCGGGGATGTGGAGAAAGGTTTCCGGGAATCCGATTATGTTAGAGAGGATAAATTCGTGACCCGGATTGTTCAACATTGTTCCATGGAACCTCATGTATCCTTAGCCGATTTCGATTCATCGGGAAGAGTTACATTCTGGATCTCCACCCAAGCCCCTTTTATAATGAAAGGTCTTCTTTCCAGGGTATTAGGCGTTTCTGAGGCAGATGTTAGAGTGATTAAGCTTCATGTTGGAGGTGGATTTGGGGGCAAGGTTGAAGTTTTTCCTATGGATGTTTGTGCAGCCCTGCTGTCAAAAAAAAGCGGCAAACCCGTCAAGATTGTTTACACGAGGGAGGAGGAGTTTACTGCAAGCAGGAGAAGGCTCCCTGTCGAGGTCGATTTAAAGATCGGCGTGAAAAGAGATGGGAGGATAATGAGCCGTACAGCAAGAATCATGCTTGATGGCGGTGCATACAGCAGTGTGGGACAGGCGGCGGCCTTTCTGACAACTCTATTTTTAAGTCTTCCATATAAACAAGCCAACATAAGATTTGAGTCCCGCCGGGTTTACACAAACAATACTCCGTCTGGCGCCATGCGGGGTTATGGCGCTCCGCAGGTTCAGCTTGCCGGAGAGTTACAAATGGATATGGTGGCCGAGGAGCTTGGAATAGATCCTTTGGAGTTAAGAGCAAGAAACGGCCTTCGGGCAGGAGATAAAACATTAAGCGGCCTTAAGATGACAAGCGGCAGTCTTGAAGAATGCGTGCAAAAAATTGCCGCTGATTCCAAATGGAATAAAAAATATAAGAATTTACCGCCATTAAAAGGCATTGGGGCAGCAAGCATCGGTTTCATGAGCGGTACCAGCATTCCTATGATGGGGCCTTTTACTGCATCTTCCACCATTTTTATCAAAGCGAATACGGACGGCACGGTAATTATTATTTCTGGAGTTTCGGATATAGGCCAGGGTTCTGATACTGTTCTTTGTCAAATTGCTGCTGAGGAATTGGGGGTAAGGATGGAAGATATAAAGATTACTCCACCTGATACAGATTTAAGTCCTCCCGATATGCTTTCTGCCTCAAGCCGGGTTACTTTTATGGCAGGCAATGCTGCAAAGCGCGCTGCTATTGATTTGAAGCAGAAGCTTTTTAAAGCTGTTGCAGAAAAACTGGAAGCGAACATTGATGATCTTGAGGCAAACGACCGGCGCATCTATATCAGGGGATCTCAGAAGAAGGGAGTTTCTTTTGCGGAAGCGGTTGCCATCTGTCAGTTATCGCAAAAAGGCATGACGATTATCGGAGAGGGTTCCTATAATCCCAATCCGGGACCGCTTGATATACATACAGGCAGCGGAAATTATTCTCCGGCCTATACATTCGGTGCAGTAGTAGCGGAAGTAGAGGTTGACCGTGATACAGGCAAAGTTGATGTCAACAAGCTATGGTTTTGTCATGATTGCGGCCGGGTCATTAATCTTTTGGGTGTGGAAGGTCAATTGCAGGGAGCTGTTTCTATGGGGCTTGGATTTGCTTTTTATGAAGGCCTTATTGTAAAGGATGGAAAAGCATTAAATCCCTCTTTCTTAAACTATAAATTGCCGACAGCTTTGGAAATGCCGGAAATAGAGAGCACTGCTATTGAATCAAATGATCCGGGAGGGCCGTTTGGCGCGAAAGAGTCTGCTGAGGGGACGGTTGCTCCCGTTGCCCCGGCTATATTGAATGCCATATACAATGCAACCGGCGTAAGACTTACCGAGCTGCCCGTGACTCCTGAAATGATTCTGAGGGAACTCGAAAAAAAAGGAATATGATAACAAAATAAGGATTGAAACAACCTTGTCAGGATCGTCTCAATCCTTATTTTGTTGGGCAGGCTTCTGTTAATGGGCATTCAGGTGGCATTGGCGGAAGGAAACCTGCAGGTTGACTAAATAAACTCGCAGGAGCTAAAGTTTTCTTAGTCCTGCGAGTCGTATCCTCAAAGAAAAGGATCAGATAATATTATCGACCGGTGCGTGGCTGGGATGCTGTACCCTGGGAACTCGAACCTGTCGATGTTGTTCCAGACCCCGTCGTTCCTTGATTCTTGCCACCTTCGGCAAAAACTAAGCCTGAGGTTAGTAAGAGAAGCAACATAGCAAAAAAAACTTTCTTCATATCGTCACCCCCTTTCCAGATGCTCGGTTTACGTATCGCTATCGAGTAAAGATTATCGTTATTCTGTCGTCACAAGTCAAGCGTTATCTCCATATTCTTGTTGCCCAACATTCGCCTTCACCCGTTCATCGGGTGCAAGGCGTGGTTCGCTGCAGTTATGCGACTTCAAGACGGAGTTCTTTACCAAGTGCATTTGCGAATTTTTCCAAAGTTGAGAGTTTGATATCCTCCGCATGATTTTCAATTCTTGAGATGGCTGATTTTTTGGTATTTAATTTTGCCGCAACATCCTCTTGTGTAAAACCAGCCTCTTCACGCGCCTTTTTCAAAAGTGCACCGATCTTAAACTGCTCATACCCTGTATCATAGTCCAACGCAAACTTAGGATCCCGAGACTTCCTGTTTTTTATATATTTTTGAAGATCACTCATTATAATTTCCTCCGAAAGTAGTCTTTTTTTCTTTCTTCCGCAATTTTGATGGCCTGTTTAGGCGTTTTTTGAGCCTTCTTTTGGAATACGTGGACCAAAACAACAAGATTTGGGCCGTCAAAAAATCCGATTAAACGAAAAATATTTGAACCGGCAGCAGCTCTAACCTCCCATAGCTCTATAGTATTTACCATTTTCTTGAAGTAGTTGGAAGGCACTTGGTCAAAAGCTTCAACAAGCTTCAAAACCCAGGTAACTTTTTGAGCCTGTTTAGATGAAAGCTGGTCAAGAAAATCTTCAATCGGCTTCTGACCCGATGCTGTTTCGTAAAAAACTATTTCTCACATTATGGATAGAAGTTAACACGTATGTTAACCAATGTCAAGGTGAATATCGAATTGGACTTTAGCAGCGAACGCTGCTAATCAGCCGCGCGTTTTTTGCGTCGGCTGAATTAGCCTTGTTATGTGCCAATTCCATTTTGATATTCAACTCTTCTCTATTTCCACTAATTTTCGAATTGATTCGCATTTAAAGCACTTTCTATTATGAACTGATTTCAGTGCACCACAGTTCGAACAATGGTACTCTTGATACTGTTTCGTTGTAAACTCCTCCAACCCATGCTCTTTTATATACTCCAGATTATCTTTCACGCTCATTTTGTAGTTGGATTTGTATCTGCGATCCATACGATTAATTTCTTTGCATGGGTATTGATCGCACTCAAAACAGAACTTTACTTGAGCGTTACCACCTAAAGAATGGTTGATTCCCGTACACTTCCCGAATAGATAATCACACTTTTTATTTCCTGGCCGGCAGCCTGAGCATTGGCTTTTCTTCAAATCGAACAAAATGTCCAAAATGGGGTCAAGTCTATATTTGACCTTTAGTTATTTTTTCTTTTAATGTTTGG
>DYJH01000009.1 GCA_020723255.1 Desulfonema limicola
CTGGTTGACAAATCCTGCTTCTATCGGCATTCTCAGCAAGGGAACTTTGGGCGCTGTTCCTGATATGAACTGGGAGATTCAGTGATTATAAAAGGGAGGTTTAATATCATGAGACAATATACGTATTATATGCTTGTGAGAGTATTTAGTATCCTCATCCTGGTTGTTTGTACTAGTCCTGCTTTTGGGGGAAATTTAAATTCTAAATTGGAACTGGTTAATAATAAGTTATCAATATCCGCGCAGGAAATACCGTTAGGCTCTTTGTTAAAAGAAATTGGAGATAAAACAGGCATTCAATTCATTGTTGGCGAAGAAGAATCGGTAAAAACCTTTTCGGGAAATTTTCGATCCTTGACTATAGAGGAAGCAATTGATAGGGTTTTTGAAAAGATAGATCATGTAATATTTTATAGTTCTGACGATAAAATTCTGATGGTAAGAGCTGTTAGTAAATGTTCAGCGCATTCGGCAAAATTAGAAAAAGGAGTTAAAAAATTACAGAGCGACTATGAAATAACGGTTAACCTTGATGGAAACGCTATAAATGCTGTTCATGAGGCTGTTGATATAAATGCTGCTTATGAGTCTTGCGACATGAATGATCCGTATGAGGCTGACGGCATGTATGTTACCCATGAAGCTGATGGCATGTATGTTACCCATGAGGCTGACGGCATGAATATTATCTATGCGGCTGATGATATGGTTGTGACCTGATAATATGGCTAAGCTCACGAACTTATTAACATACGAATTATGACCACCCAATGATAGAAAAATCCAATATTTATGTAACTCAACCCGCGCTTCCTCCATTGGAGGAATATATTGAATACTTAAAACAGATTTGGGACAATAAAATTCTGACTAATAACGGCCCGTTCCATAAACAGTTTGAAAAGGAACTTGCGGAATACCTGGGTGTTAACTATATTTCTTTATTGGCAAACGGCACGCTAGGATTAATTACGGCTTTGCAGGTATTGAATATCAGCGGTGAAGTTATTACTACTCCTTTCAGTTTTGTTGCCACCACTCATTCGCTATGGTGGAACAACATCAAGCCTGTATTTGTCGATATTGAACCGGAATATTTCAATCTTGATCCGGAAAAGGTTGAGGCAGCCATAACCCCTCAAACCTCAGCCATCATGCCGGTTCATGTATATGGCAATCCCTGTCAGGTGGATCGGTTGCAAGAGATTGCGGATACATACGGATTGAAGATAATATATGACGCTGCCCATGCATTCGGCGTACGGATCAATGGCAAGCCGGTATTGAATTATGGGGATCTTTCCGTTCTTAGTTTTCATGCCACTAAAATGTTTAATACCTTTGAAGGGGGCGCTATCGTTTGCCATAACCAAAAAACAAAACAACGCATTGATTTTCTGAAAAACTTCGGTTTTGCCGGCGAGACTACTGTAGTTGCTCCGGGTATCAATGCCAAGATGAATGAACTTCAGTCGGCATACGGAATATTACAACTAAAGTATGTTGATGAATATATAGCAAAATGCAAGGCTCTTGCTGAAGCTTACTGCGAGGAATTGAAGGGTATCGCAGGCATTCGTTTTCTTTATGATCCCCCCGGAGTTAAACGCGGCTTCCCTTTCTTTCCTGTTTTGATTGATGCAGAAAAATATGGGAAAACGCGTGATGAAGTTTATGAAAATCTTAAAAAACATAATATTTACGGACGACGTTATTTTTATCCGCTTATCAGCCAGTTTCCCACTTACCGTGGACTGCCGTCTGCCAAAGCCTCAAACCTGCCCGTAGCCGAAAAAACGGCTGCACAAGTTTTGTGCCTGCCGATATTTTCAAACCTATCTATGGATGATCTAAAAAAAATAGTATCCATTCTGAAGTCTTAAGGAGATAACTTACATGCCTTTTTCATTGCATGACATTGAAGCTGTTCTGTCGGAGATTGATATTTCCTATGAAACATACGGGCCGTCAAATGTATATGACGGCTTTTGCAGTTTACGGCTTATTCAGAATAACGGCATATATTTTTGCGTAGGCGATATAATCCCGAACGGAGATGTCACCGGCTCCTTGTTTATTTGCAATCAACTGCGCCCTGATTTGGTTGAGAAAGGCAATGCTACGATAGTAGTGGAAGATGCTCAAAGTTGCTATTATAAGCTGCTCAATAAATTTTTTCCAAGAAATATCCGTCCGGGGATTCACCCAACCGCAATAATTGATCCGGATGCCGTCATAGAGAATGAAGTTGAGATTGGTCCTTATTGTGTAATCGGCAAAGCGAACATCAAAAACGGAGTTTGTTTGCAGTCAAATATAACGATTAATGATAAAGTATCTATCGGTAAATATGTAACTATAGAGCCTTACACCGTCATTGGCGCTACCGGTGTTGCCTGGGCTTACGACCGGAAAAGCGGTGATCGTATTATGCAGCCTCAGCTAGGCGGGGTTGTTATCGGGGATTATTCTTTTATCGGATCAAATATCACTGTAGCAAGAGGTTCTATAAATGAAAGCACTGAAATCGGGCTCGATTGCATGATTGCGCACGGTTCAAAAATCGGCCATGGGTGCCGTATCGGTGATCATACTCACTTTGCGAACAATGTTTCGATTGCGGGAAATGTTGATATCGGGGCTTATAGTTTTCTCGGTTCAGGAGCGGTTGTGAGGCCAAATATAAGTTTAGGCGAAGGCACTATTTTAGCTGCCGGTGCAGTAGTAGTGAAAAGCGTGTTAGAGTCCGGTCGTCTCCTGATGGGAGTTCCGGCAACGGCAAGCACATACGCTGATAAAGCGCTAAACGGCATTCCTCAATCATTCAGAAAAAAAAGAGGCGGCAAAGATGGATAATAGCTATAGCATTATATCAGCTTCAGCAATTATTGGCGTAAACGTTAAGATCGGAAGATTTTGTATAATTGAAGATGAGGTACAGCTTGGAAACAATGTTGTTATCGGTGATTATAGCATAATCCAATCCGGCAGCCGAATCGGCAATGGGACAAATTTGGGCACATATACAAAGATCGGCAGGGATGTCAAGACCGGCATTGATTGTAAATCCAATTCATATTGTGAAATCAGGGATAATTCTATTCTTGGGGATAGAGTAAACATGGGCAGCAGGTGCACAATATCTGCGGGCACTATCGTTGAGAATGATGTGAACATTAAATATAGTTTTGTGGTAACAGATACTCCTGATCTTTCAAAAGATAATGAGAAAAATGTAGGGATTTTGAGAGAGGGTTCGCGATTTGGCGCTAATGTCACTATAATGCCGGGAGTTACAATAGGAAAAAATTCGGAGATCGGCGCCTGCTCACAGGTGAGACATAATGTTCCTGATAATGAAATATGGTATGGCAATCCGGCAAAATTTTATAAAAAAATAATTTCATGACCCTCGCACAAAAAACCACAACCGGCATCATATGGAACTTCACTGAGTTGCTCAGCCGCAGGGGCTTACAGTCTGTGATTACCCTCTTGCTTGCCTGGTTTTTGAGCCCGGATGATTTTGGCCTGGTGGCCATGATGGCTGTTTTCCTTGCGGTGGCTACTAACCTGATGGAATCGGGCTTCAAACAAGATCTGATTCGCATACAGGAGGCATCGCAACTTGATTTTAACACCGCCTTCTATGCCAATCTGGGACTGGGGTTGCTCTCATACGCCCTGCTTTTTCTGGCATCTCCGTTTATAGCGGATTTTTTCAATCAGCAACGGTTAATTGCGCTGATTCGCATAGCGGCTGTGGGGGTTTTGATTAATGCCTTCCAGGTAGTGCAGAGTGCTGTTTTAAGCCGGGAGCTGAACTTCAAGGCGCAGCTACAGGCCTCCATTCCGGCAGGGATCATTTCGGGTATCGTTGCAGTGTTTCTCGCCTATAAGGGCTTTGGAGTATGGGCGTTGATCGTCCAAATGCTGCTGGCGGCCCTGGTGACTACTGTGCTTTTGTGGCTTATACAGGGATGGCGCCCCACCTTTGGTTTTAGCCGCCAATCGCTAAACAGGATGTATAAATTCGGCTATAAGCTATTTTTATCGAGCCTGATTGATACGCTTTTTCAAAATCTTTATGTAATCGTCGTAGCAAAAATTTTTACCGCTGCAATTGCAGGCTACTATTTTTTTGTTATTAAATTGAGAGACTTGGTTATAACTCAACTGGTAGGCGCAATCCAGACCGTAACCTACCCTGCCCTGGCGACGATACAGAATGATGATATTCGTCTCAAGGCCGGATATCGCAAGATAATAGGTGTTACTACCTTTTTGCTTTTTCCGGCCATGCTTATGCTTGCAGCCCTGGCTGAGCCGCTGTTTATTTCTCTGCTTCCATCTAAATGGCTGCCGGCGGTATCCTATCTTCAGCTTTTATGCATCGCAGGTGTGATGTATCCTCTGCATGCCATCAATTTGAACGTGCTTATGGTTAAAGGCCGGTCGGATTTGTTCCTGCATGTGGAGATCATCAAAAAAATAATAGCTGTAGGCATCCTCTGCGTTGGGGTACAATTCGGAATAATGGGCATCCTTATCAGCCAGATTGTAACTTCTGTTTTGGCCTATATTCCGAACAGCTATTTCTCCGCCAAACTTATCAATTATCCGGTAAGGGAGCAGATGGCAGATTTCATGCCTGCCTTAGCCTTATCCGGCGCAGTGGCCCTCGTGATTTACGGCGCAGGATACTTTATTCACTGGCCGGCGTTAGCAAAGCTCTTTATTTTTGCTTTGGTGGCCGTTACTTTATATCTTGCCGTAGCACATATGTTAAAGTTGCAGGCATATCAGATGACCCGGCAAATGCTTGTGGAACAAATAAAACAAGGAGCGGATAAATCATTGCTTAAAAAACCCGGGTGGTGTGGAAAATGTAGTATGAATATGAATTATGCTCCGATAGTTATACCTACTTTGTGCAGATATGAACATTTTAAAAATTGCATAACATCTTTAGCTGCAAATAGTTTAGCTAAAGAAACAGATTTATATATTGCCCTTGACTATCCCCTGAAAGAATCACATTGGACAGGATATAAGAAGATCTGTAATTATTTGGAAAGCCTCTCAGGATTTAAAAATATAATAATTATTAAAAGAGAAAATAATTTCGGATCTAAGGGAAATATAGATTCTGCCAGAAAAGAAATACTGAAATATTATGACAGGATTATATCCTCTGAAGATGATAATATTTTTTCCCCTAACTTTCTAGAATACATTAATAAAGGGTTAGATAGATTCAAAAACGACAAAACTGTATTTGCTATATGTGGTTACACATATCCTGTACAATTTGAGCACAATGAAAATAATATAATGCGAATTCAAACCCATTTTGCAGGATGGGGATACGGAATATGGAAGGATAGATATGATGCTTTCCATATTGATATGAATTATTATCTGAGAAATGTTTCAACTAATCGTAATATAGTGAAAAAGATTTATAAGTATTCGAAAAAAAATTATTATTACTTGGCTGCGAATTTGGGTACGCACAGCAAAGTTGGCCGTGATGTTTTTTTTTCCATATATATGATTGCTAATGGAATGTATACAGTTAACCCATTGGTATCAAAAGTTAAAAATTGTGGATGGGATGGCTCAGGTATAAATTGTAAAGTTATTGACTATGATTATAGTAATCAAGAAATTGATGCCAAAAACAGCTTTGAAATAATTTGTGATGATGATTTATCTTATTTTGAAGATAATACCGAGAAGTTGAATCAATTCTATATGCCATCAAAGACTCAAATGTTAGCAGCGCATTTCGCATTAATAATTTTTTTGAGTTGCGGCCAAAACATGTATGATTGGATAATAAGAATATATAATGCACCCAAAAGTTTATATTGTTCTTGTAAATTATAATGGCTGGAAAGACACTATTGAGTGCCTGGAAAGCGTGTTTCGTTCCGATTACCCAAACTTCCAAGTGGTCGTTGTAGATAACTTATCTGCGGATAACTCAATGACACATATCTTGTCCTGGGCAAAAGGCGATAAATATGCCGGCTTTGAAAACCCTCAATTGGCACGCCTTACGAGACCTCAAATAACAAAACCAATTGAATGCGTTTTTTATAATACCCAAGCGCTTTTTAGTTCTGTTTCATTTAATGAGAGAAATTCTAATAACCCTCTTGTTCTGATACAATCCGGAGAAAATAAAGGTTTTGCAGCAGGCAATAATGCCGGCATCAATTATTCGTTTGCAAAGAATGATGCTGATTATATCTGGCTATTGAACAATGATACGGTCGTAGAGTCCGGTGCATTAAGAGCTTTGGTAGAGAAAGCGATTTTTTATAAGGAAAATCAGCAAAGAGTTGGAATTATAGGAGCGAAACTCTTATACTATAATGATCCTAACATGATCCAGGGTGTAGCGGGTATATACAATAAATGGTTTGCCATATCGAAACATTTAGGTATATTTGAAGATGACCATGGTCAATATGATAATGAGGCAATCGCCGGTAAAATGGATTATTCCATCGGGGCCAGCTTGTTTGTTTCAGCGCCTTTTATCAAAGGAGTTGGATTGATGTGTGAAGATTATTTCCTGTATTTTGAAGATATCGATTGGGCTGTCAGAGGAAAGGCCAAAGGATGGCATTTAGGCTACTGCTGGCAAGCCAGGGTGTTTCATAAGGAAGGAAATAGCACTGGTGCATGTTATCAGAAACCCTTTGGAAAAAGTGCGATAGCTGATTTTCACAGCATACGGAATCGCATTTTGTTTACGAATAAATTTTATCCTATCCATCTTTGGACTGTTAAATTAAGTTTCATTGCTGTAATAATAAATCGTCTCAGGAGGCGGCAATTCGATAGAGTGCTATCAGTGATAAACCTGATTATAACAAAGAAGAAACATAATGAATAACAATCTGTCTTTAGATGAAAAACCCCCAAATGAACAAATAAAGGCAGGATATTATCTAAAGTTATTATTTTTACTTTTATTTTATGTAATTATATTTTTTAACGGTTTCATATCAAATTTTGTTTACCCTTATAATTATCCCAAAACCGGCACCTTATTAATCGATTTATATCTTGTATTCCTAATTTTCTTTGGAATAATAATTATATTATCTAACAAGTTATCGTTTATAAAGTGGCAACTTGTTAATATTATCACTATAGTAATTTCCCTGGCTTTTGTAATTCCTGTATTTTTAAATAATGGACCTTCTATTGAAAGAATTTTGGGATATAGAAATTATATATTTTATATGATGGTTTATTTTTTTATTCAACCGTATTTATCATCAAACAATATTCATAAATTCCTTGTTTCTTCGTTAATGGTATTAGGGTTTATAGTGGCTGTATTTTCAATTATTCAAGGTATATTTGCATCATATTTACCGATTGACCTACTAGTGTTGGCAGGTGAAGATACTTTTTCATTCTATGAATCAGATATAGTTCGTACAACAGCGTTGATTGGTAATACGATAATATTCGGTATATTTTTATTAGTAATATTGCAATTATATATACGTCATTATTTATTGTTAAAATCAGAAATTGTGTTTTTCGGATCGCTGGTAATTGTAATTGCTATTGTATTAACCTACTCACGTGCTGCGATTGCAGGTTGTGCTTTAACGATTATTTTGCAAAATTACTGTTTTGGTAAATTTAATATAAAAAAAATAATAATGACCGTTATCTTGATAGCAGTAACAACTATTTCGTATTTATCATTTTCACCCGATTATTTCTTATTTAGAAGGCTAATCGGCACGGAAGTATCTTCTTATTACTCGACTGTTGTTCATTTAGAAGAAATCAGAAACTCTTTGGATGTGATAAAAGATAATCCGCTTGCAGGAATCGGCCTTGGCTCACAAGGCAAATCTTCCAGGTCAGAAAAAATTATTACAGATGGTTTTTGGTTTCAATTATTTCTTGAGATGGGGATTCCTCTATCTTTATTATATTTACTCAATATTTATTTATGCACGAGAATAGCTTTAACAAGATCCAGGATGACGTTAAATCCATATGTCAAAATTGCATCTGATTCTTTTCTATGCATGAGTATTTTATTATTTTTCCTTAATTTTTTTAATTCAGCTTTCTCTTCCCCAATCGTTTATTTAATCTACTGGACAATATTTGGATTAGCTATATATAAAAATCAAGCTCATTCCGGATCTGCAATCACAATACGCAAAAATCTCAAAATAAAATTGAGAGGTATTCTTGAGTAAATATTCTTTGGTTTTAATGCTGTTGTTGATGGTATGGTCACCTGGGCTTTTGCTTGCTAACGCACAGAGCAAGGATGAGTTCAGAGAGGACGGGATGTTATGCTCACCTGCTCTCGCACAGAAGCTCATTAATTCAATCAGGAACAAACTGCCGGAAATGGATACCCGGTTGCTCAATCTAAATACTCGGGGTATGGATATTTCATATCCGCTTGTCACCTATACTACGATTAAGGAATTCGTTGAGTTTGAACAGCAAGACATACGCGACGGACAAATTGCGAGAGCAATAGATGAGGCTAAAGAAACTGCCGTGATGATGTCAAGGCTCAACAGGCAACTTCAAGATGCTGCTGAGGGCAGATTGCGGTTTCCGGATGTGCCCAAATGGACGGGCGAGGAACGGCCTGTAGTAAAGGGCAGTTCATTCATAGGTCCGGCACGTTCGGGCATGGATAGCAAAACGGTGCTTCGTCCCATTTTTTTCACAGGTTATGGCCACTTCAACCAGGCCAGAAAAGATATTGAGAAGTTTTCAAAATATGGCATCAACATCATCCAGCTTGAGATCGGACCTAATTCAATCTTTCCTGTGGGAGAAACCGCTGATATCAGACAGGCGGAGCCAATTATCGACGCGCTCAAACGCGCTGAGAAGTCCGGCGTGGCCATCAATTTGCTTATTAGTCCGCACTATATGCCAGGGTGGGCGCTGGAGAAGCATCCTGAGCTGAAAGTGAGACGAACCGGGTTTATCCGGTACTGCCTTCACGCTCCAAGCGGTTTGAAGATACTTACGGACTTCATTGATGTCCTGATGCCGTTGATTAAAGACAGCCCGGCGCTTCATAGTATTTGTCTTTCAAATGAGCCGCAAAATATTGAGAAGCCATGCAAGTATGTTGTTCCTTTCTGGATCGAATGGCTGAAGAAGCGGCACGGTGACATTGCCACGCTAAACCGCCGCTGGGGGGCTTCATATGAATCATTTGACAAGGTCGATGTCCCCGATCCATACAGTTCCGGTTTTGACTCGCCGCCCGGGCGATGGGTTGATTATGTACGTTTCAACCAGGAGTTCTTCGCTGCCTGGCACGAGAAGCTTGCGGCTGCTATTCATAGACACGCTCCTGACTTGCCCGTTCATGCGAAAGCCATGGATGGGGCAATTATACCGGCCGGCAAGGATGTATTGTCCGGAGTTGACCCGTATTTGTTCGCCAGGTTCAGCCAAATCAATGGGAATGACGGTGCAAGAAGATACACTTTCGGCAGTGGTTCATATGCGCAAGGTTGGGTTATGAGTTCACTGGTCAATGACCTGCAGCGCTCCGTTAAAAACGTTCCGGTCTTTAATTCGGAAAACCATATAATTGCGGACAGAGATCTGCGGTATATTCCGCCGGAACATGTACGGACGGCGTTGTGGCAGTCAGCTATACATGGCCAGAGCGCAACGACTATCTGGGTATGGGAGCGGACAAACAACCCTTCGAGCGATTTCTCAGGCAGCATACTGCATAGACCGTTGTGCGTCGAAGCCGTCGGATTACTAAACCTCGATCTAAACCGCGCTGCAATGGAAATCACGGCGATACAGCAGGCCAGTCCCGATGTTCATCTCCTGTTTTCTACCACTGCTTTCGTGGAGGATGGAGATGACTATCGTAATTGCCTGATTAGATCATATGAGGCTCTTTTGTTCTCTGGCCTGAATATCGGTTTTGTGACTGAGAGGCAGCTTGAGGAAGGAACAGCCCCCAAGTTCCGAATATTGATTATTCCCAACGTTAGACATGTTTCCGACAAAGCATACTCTGTTTTGGCAAGGGCTCAGGGCCGCACGGTGATTCTTGGCGGCGATGAAGTACTAGTCAATGAATATGGCGAGAGGTTTTCGGAAAGGCTTAAATGCGATAGAATTCCATACAGTGGCGGTGCAGGACAGTCAATTTACGGTCTTTTTGCACCCAAACTCAAGGTGTGGAACATTTTACCCGAAGTAACTGTAACCGATTCCAACGGGAAGCCGGTGTGGGGCGTAGAGTGGAAAGTCGCAAAACAAGGACGCGAATACATTGTTAATATATGTAATTACCTGAACACATCCGTAAAGGTGAAAATCTCCCTTGCCGGGAGACAGGCCGTTAGCGCTGACGTATTAGAAAAGAAACCGTGCCTTTCCACCTTTAAACTATTGCCTCTGGAAACACGGTTGTTGCGGATTATATGACCTGAGGCTTCATCTATATTGTCATAATTACGATACAAATTTTTAAGACATGAATATTTTCTTTGATCATAGATGGGCGGGAGACCATGGCATCGGCCGGGTCACCCGGATGTTAGACTCGCGTCTCTGTCTGCCGCATCTGAATATTTCCGGCAAACCGTCATCGCCTGCTGAGCCTTTAAGGCTTCTCTTTGCGATGTTGAAATTGCCTAAAGATTCGGCTGTTTTCAGCCCCGGCTATAATGCGCCGCTTTTTATGGTCCGTCCCTATATTTTTATCATTCATGACTTGAGCCATATTGATTGTCCGGAAAACAATAGTTTTTTAAAAAAATTATATTATTATGTTATCATGCGTAAGGCGTGTCATTCCGCATTTCGTGTTCTAACAGTTTCTGAATTTTCGCGCCAAAGGATTATTTCGTGGGCAAAGTTGCCTGCGGAGCATGTAGTAAATATTGGCAATGGTGTTGATGTTTGCTATAGACAGGACATTGAGCCCCACAGCCCTGGATACAAATATCTGTTGTGTGTCGGCAATCGTAAGGCTCATAAAAATGAAGAAAGAATACTGGAAGCTTTTGCAAGATCAAAAATTGATTTTGACATTCGTCTGATACTTACAGGTAATCCAAGCGATAAATTAATATCATTATCCAGGAAATTGAATGTTAGTAACCGTGTCGTTTTTTTAGGACGAGTTCCTGAGAATGATTTGCCGGGTCTGTACCGGGGGGCTTTGGCATTGGTGTTTCCTTCTTTGTATGAGGGGTTTGGCTTGCCGGTAGTTGAGGCTATGGCCTGCGGTACGCCGGTGCTTGCTTCAAATTCAACATCGATGCCGGAAGTTGCCGGTGATGCCGCACTGCTCGTTGATCCAATGTCTGTAGAACTGATAAAGACAGGTATTGAGCATATCTGTTCAGATTCCGTGCTGCGTCAGAAATTGCAGGAAAAAGGTTTACAGAGGGTAAAGTTGTTCAACTGGGATGATGTTACAAATAGAGTTAAGGCTGTTATTAACCAAATGGAAATGGAATTATTATAGTAAAATCAGCACAGAAGAAGATGCAAAAAAAATTCTTGGGGGAATGATGCGTGTTGCCTTAGTCCACGAGTGGTTGGTTGATTATTCCGGCTCTGAAAGAGTCCTTGAACAAATCTTAAATGTTTTCCCTGAGGCCGATCTATTTGCACTTGTGGAATTTCTGCCTCCTAATCTTAAATCATTTATCCAAAACAAATCCGTGAAGACGTCTTTTATTCAAAAACTTCCTTTTGCCAAAAAGAAATATCGCGCCTATTTGCCGTTGATGCCGCTGGCTGTCGAGCAGTTTGACGTTTCAGGATACGATCTCATTATTTCCAGTTCCCATGCTGTGGCCAAAGGCGTTCTCACTGGTCCCGACCAACTGCACATCTCGTGTGTGTGTTCTCCAATGCGCTACGCATGGGATCTCCAACACCAGTATTTACATGAATCAGGCCTTGATAAAGGATTAAAGGGCTGGTTGGCCAAATGGATGCTTCATAAAATTCGATTATGGGATGTTCGAACAGCCAATGGTGTTGACGCCTTTGCTGCAATTTCAAAATTTATTGCTCGGCGTATTTATAAGGTGTATGGAAGGGATGCGACAGTCATATATCCGCCCGTTGATGTGTCGGCATTTACGCTAAAAGAGAAAAAAGAGGATTTTTATCTGACAGCATCTCGCATGGTACCTTATAAGAAGGTCGATTTAATCGTTGAAGCATTTTCAAGAATGCCGGAGAAAAAATTGGTTGTCATAGGCAATGGCCCTGATTTTAAAAAGGTCAAAGCCAAGGCGGGGCAAAATATAACATTTATGGGATTCCTGCCGTTCGAAGGGTTAAGGGATTATATGCAACGCGCCAAAGCCTTTGTTTTTGCTGCAGAAGAGGATTTTGGCATTATTCCTGTTGAAGCGCAAGCGTGCGGTACGCCTGTTATTGCCTACGGCAAAGGAGGCGCTTTAGAAACCATTTGCGGCTTAGATAATGAAAATCCCACAGGATTGTTTTTTCACGAACAAACGATTGATTCATTGATTGAAGCGGTTAGCCGTTTTGAGCAAGCATCTGATAAATTTAATCCTTCCGTTTGCCGTCAAAATGCAGTTCGCTTTTCCCCGGAAAGATTTCGAAATGAATTTTCAGCTTTTGTTGAAAAAGAATGGGAGATATTTCAAAATAAATTAAAATCATGATATCAAGTAATCAATTACAAAATGAAGCAAATCAACGTTTCGTTATCTTTGGCGGCGCTGGCTTCATAGGCAGCCACATGGTAAGAAACCTAAGAAACAGAGGCGTTCGGGAGATAGTTGTAGCAGACATTGCAGATAATATTAATTCTAACTACTTTGATATCAAATATAAAATATGTGATGTTCGTAATAAAATTTCGTCCGATTTAATTACCGGTCCTTCGGTCGTAATTAATTTGGCTGCTGTTCATCGCACTCCCGGCCACGAGGATCATGAATATTTTGAAACAAATGTCAACGGGGCAAAAAATGTTGTGGATTTTTGCGAAAGAACCGGATCATCCGCTCTGTGGTTTACAAGCTCTATTTCTGTCTATGGTCAAACTGAAGAGCCAAGATATGAAGATTCGGACTTGAAACCTGAATCTGCATATGGGATGTCAAAGCAGCAGGCGGAAACCATTTATAGAGAATGGTGCGAAAAAGAACCGGGGAGAAAACTCTTGATCGCAAGACCGGCTGTAGTATTCGGCGCCGGAGAAAATGGAAATTTTACACGATTGGCAAACGCCCTCAAAAAAGGCCTTTTTGTATTTCCGGGCAGAACAGATACAATAAAAGGATGTGGCTACGTTGAAGATTTGATCGGCAGCTTCTTCTTCATGCAGGGACAACCTGAACAATACATTCTTTATAATTACTGTTATCCTGTACCTTACACTATAAAAGATATATGCGATGCATTTGTAAAGACTGCCGGTCTTCGTCGTCCGTTAGGAACTGTACCTCTGTCCTTGATGGTGAATTTAGCAAAGGCATTCCAATTTATTAATTCCGTCGGCTTAAAAAACGGTATTCATCCTGCGCGTATTTATAAACTCATCCGCTCAACCTATATTATTCCCGGCGAACTCATGAAACGCGGTTATACATATCAGACTGATATTGAGGAAGGATTGAGGCGCTGGCTGGAAGATGAACCTAAAGGCAAATTTGTATAATACAACAAGTTTTTTTATTTAAAAGCAACCAGTATAGATGAATTTTCTAAAAAAACACGCTCAGCTTATTAATATTGTCCAAAGGATCATAGATATATTTATCCTGTTGATCATTACCCGGCTTGTAGGGGAAAAATACGGATCAGCAGAATTGACAAAAGTATTTGCTATATATGGAAGTTCACTTATGGCTGTTGTTTTTTCTTTGTCCGGCGTTTACAAATCCTGGAGAGAAACTCCATTTATAACTCAGTTTAGAGTTCTTCTTTTTGCCTGGTTTTTGGTTCTCATTATATTCAATACCATTATTCTGCTTTTGAGCAACGAAGAGCAAATGGCCGTTTTATGGCCTTTTGCTCTTTTCCGGGCTCACGAATTTATATATTGGTCTTTATTTGTATTTATGGGATTAACTATTGAAAGGCTGTTTGTTAAAATTGCGCTTAATGCTGTCAGAAAAAAAGGCTATAATCAACGTTTCGCTGTTATTGTTGGCGCAGATGAATTAGGCAGGAAAGTAGCTGGTACTTTAACAGAGAATTCCTGGTTGGGAATTATTGTCAGTTGTTTTTTTGATGATGACCCTGAAAAAACAGATAAAATTATTGGCGGAGTCAAAGTTGTCGGTAAACTGACTGATCTTGTGCCTTATGTTGAGAAGAATAAAATTGATATGGTTTATATTGCATTGCCTATAGCTTATGAATTGGGCATCAGAAAAGTGATAGCCAATCTCTGTGAAACAACCGCTACTGTTTATCTGGTGCCGGATGTATTCAACATTACGCTTCTCAGACTTCGCCTTGTCGAAATCGCAGGACTGCCGGTAATTAATCTTAACGATACACCCTGCTCCGGAATAAACTATATTTTTAAATGGCTTGAAGATAAAATTTTAGCTTCAATCATTTTAATTGCGATATCCCCTTTTATGCTTTTAATCGCCATTGTAATAAAACTTACATCTCCAGGGCCGGTTATATTTACACAGAGAAGATACGGAATAAATGGCGAGAATATAATTATATATAAATTCAGAACTATGACAGTTTGTGAAGACGGAGCAAATATTTTGCAGGCTTCAAGAAGTGATCAACGGGTGACAAGAATCGGTTGTTTTCTTCGCAGAACATCTCTGGATGAGCTGCCTCAATTTATAAATGTACTGAATGGAAGTATGTCCATAGTAGGGCCAAGGCCCCATGCGGTTGCCCATAATGAGCAATACCGCAAGTTGATTGAATCTTACATGCTAAGGCATAAAATGAAACCTGGAATTACAGGATGGGCGCAAATTAACGGTTTCAGAGGAGAGACGGATACATTAGATAAGATGCAAAAAAGAGTTGAATATGATCTTCACTATATAAATAACTGGTCAATCTTATTGGATCTTAAGATTATGTTGATGACGATTTTTAAAGGTTTTTCAGGGAAAAATGCATATTGAAGAAAAAAGATGGACTCGTAAAAAGCAAAATAGTTTAATATAACGCAAAGGATACAAACACAATTTGAAACGAGAAAATTCCGACAGACTATTTGAAAAGGCAAAAAAGTTAATTCCCGGCGGTGTTAACAGTCCGGTACGGGCATGCAAATCTGTAAATGCGGAACCGGTTTTCATAAATCGCGCAAACGGATCCAAGATTTTCGATGCGGATGGGAACGAATATATAGATTATATAGGTTCATGGGGGCCTATGATTCTTGGCCACAGGCATCCTGCGGTTATTGATGCTATAAATTCTGCCCTGAACAGCGGAACCAGTTACGGAGCTCCTACCGGTCTTGAAATCAAGCTTGCTGAATTGATTACAGAAGCTATGCCTTCTGTAGAAATGGTACGTATGGTAAATTCCGGAACCGAAGCAACTATGAGTGCAATCCGCCTTGCAAGGGGTTTTACCGGGAAAGATATGATTATAAAATTTGACGGGTGTTATCACGGACATTCCGATGCTTTGCTTGTGGAAGCCGGATCGGGAGTAGCTACCCTCGGAATTCCGGGAAGTCCCGGAGTGCCGAAGTCTTTTGTCGCAGGAACATTGTCACTTCCTTTCAATGATATTAAGAGCGTTGAAGAAGCCATGAAAAAACACGGTTCAGAAATTGCCTGTATAATAGTCGAACCTGTTGCCGGCAATATGGGGCTTGTTCTGCCTTGCGATGGATTTTTAGAAACTTTGAAAAGACTTACTGAAAAACACAACAGTCTTCTTATATTTGACGAAGTAATGACAGGCTTTCGTGTTGCTTACGGAGGGGCTCAGTCTGTTTATGGAATTGTGCCTGATTTGACATGTCTGGGGAAAATAATAGGAGGGGGTCTTCCTGTCGGAGCATATGGCGGAAAACGTGAAATAATGGAATATATTGCTCCCCAAGGGCCGGTTTATCAGGCAGGCACATTATCCGGCAATCCTCTTGCTATGGCAGCCGGAATAGCAACTTTAACCGAGTTAAAAAAAGCTGGCTTTTATGATTCGTTAAACGCTGTGTCGGAAAAACTCGGCAATGGACTTTCAAAAGCTGCTGACAAGGCAGGCATAAAAGTTTCCGTAGCAAGATCAGGCTCCATGCTTGGCATGTTTTTTACGGAAAACAATGTTATTGATTTTGAGAGCGCAAAAAAGAGCGATCTAAAGCTCTTTTCAGCTTATTACAGAAGAATGCTTGAAAAGGGAATTTATCTTGCTCCTTCACAGTTTGAGGCCCTGTTCGTTTCGTCTGCTCACAATGCAGAAGATATTGAGCAAACTGTTTATGCAGCGGAAAAGGTAATGGCTGAATTAAAGGATTTTTAGCTATGAAAAATAAAATAAAAACCTTGGTGTTGCTTGCAGTATTAACGGCAGTTATTGTCTGGGTGGGTGAGATAATTGGCGGCACCTATGGGATGGTTATTGCGCTTGTAATTGCGGCAGGAATTAATTTTTTCAGCTACTGGTTTTCAGATAAGATTGTGTTGAAGATGTATAGGGCGCAGGAAGTTAGTCCAAACGAAGTGCCTCATGTATATGAAACAGTAACAAAACTTACTGTTGTTGCCGGGCTTCCTATGCCGAAGATTTTTTTAATTCCTGAAGAATCACCCAATGCTTTTGCTACTGGAAGAAACCCTGAACACGCGGTTGTTGCCGTTACAATAGGTCTTGTTAATCTGATGAACAAAGAAGAGTTAGAAGGTGTTCTTGCTCATGAACTTGCACACATAAAAAATCGCGATATTCTGATAAGTTCGGTTGCTGCAACTATTGCAGGCGCTGTTATGGTTCTTGCCAGAATGGCGGGATTTGCTGCTATGTTAGGCGGGCGGAGAAGTGATGACAGCGGTAGCGGAGGAGGCATTATCGGGCTGATACTCATGTCGATTATGGCTCCTATCGCAGCTATGATTATACAGATGGCTATGTCCCGCTCCAGAGAGTTTTTGGCTGATTCGACAGGGGCAGGTTTTATAGGCAATCCAAAAGGACTTTCGGGAGCCCTCACAAAGCTTGAGTCTTATTCCAGAAATCTTCCGATGGATGTAAATCCTTCTACTGCCCATATGTTTATTGTAAATCCTTTATCGGGAAAAAGCCTGATATATCTTTTTTCAACTCATCCGTCACTGGAAGAGAGAATCCAAAACCTTGGCGGAGGAATCATGGCCGATAAAAACAAGAGAGATTTAAAACCCAATAAGGAAGAAGAAGCGGCTAAATCTTTCCGGGATAATCTTTCATGACGGGCTTTTTAAGAGTCTGTTAAATACCGTCTTAAAAAAATATTATGTTATGCTTAATTATTTTCTTGACACTTAATTTATGATGCTTTAGAGATTTCAGAAGTATAGTTGTGTTTATGAATGGTTTCAGTTAGCTTATTAAACTTGAACAAAGGCGAGTTTTGGAATTACCTGATGCAATATTTTCTCTTTTGAAAACTAATTTTTACTCTGCCGGAAAGAGTAAATACCTGCCGATATTTTTTTCTTCTCAATACTATTTATCCCATATTAATAATAAAATCAAAAAAGGAGTAAACAAATGCAAAAAAACGCACGTTCTATAAGGCGTGGCGGAATTCCCAGGAAAGCTATGAAAATTCCTGACTTCTCGTCAATTCAGTCTGAAAGCATACAATCCGAGCAGAATGAGATTGATGAGCCTCCGTCCCCGCCTCTTTCTTTAAATAGTTTTTCAGACCCCGTTCAATCAGGAGAACTGCTTCCTGTCCGTCCTGTTAAACGCCCGCCGTCACGTATTTTAAGAAAACAATTTATTTTTCGTGCAAGTCCTGCCGAATGGAACGACTGGCAGTGGCAACTAAGAAACCGCGTCCAAAGCTTTGATACTCTGTCGACAATCCTGACGCTTTCCCAGGAAGAGACAGATGCCGTTAAAACAAACGGTGAAGCTTTGCCTCTTGCTATTACTCCTTATTATGCAAGTCTTCTTGACAAGACAAATCCCATGCATCCTCTGCGCCGTGCCGTGGTTCCTGTTAGAGCTGAACTCTGCCGGTCTTTCGGAGAATCCGAAGATCCTCTTGGAGAGGATGCCGACAGTCCAGTTCCCGGTCTCGTACATCGTTATCCTGACCGTGTATTATTTCTGGTTACCGACTTTTGCTCCACCTACTGCCGTTACTGCACCAGGTCAAGGATGGTGGGCCGGTCGTCTGCGATGCATGGAGGCGCTTCAAACTGGGAAAAGGCGCTTGGTTATATTGAAGCTAATACAAGCATAAGAGATGTGTTGCTTTCCGGAGGAGACCCCCTTACCCTTAACGATGATTCTCTGGAATGGCTTCTTTCCAGGCTTTGCCGTATATCGCATCTTGAATTTGTTCGCATCGGGACAAAAGCGCCTGTAGTTTTGCCTCAGCGAATTACTCCCAGATTAGCCAGGTTGCTCAAGCGATATCACCCTTTATGGATAAACATTCATTTCATGCACCCTGAGGAAGTTACACCTGAAACCAGCACTGCATGCACAAGGCTTGCGGATGCAGGAATACCGCTTGGAAGCCAGACGGTTCTTCTTAAAGGGATAAATGACGATGTGGATACCATGAAAGAACTTTACCACAGGCTTCTAAAAATCAGGGTGCGCCCTTATTACCTTTATCAGTGCGACCCTATTGCCGGTTCCGGACACTTCAGGACTCCTGTTGAAAAAGGGCTTGAAATCATAAAAGGCTTAAGAGGGCATACCTCCGGTCTGGCTGTACCAAATTATGTAATTGACGCACCCGGCGGCGGCGGCAAAATCCCTCTTTTGCCGGAGTATTTTTTAGGACGATACGGTGACAATATTCTTTTGAAAAATTATGAAGAACTTATTTTCCGTTATCCTGATACATCCTTAAAAAGGCGCTTTGAGGAATAAGTGTTTTAATGGTTGTAGGCATTACATACGATCTTCGCAGTGAATATATTGCCATGGGTTTTAGTGAGGAAGAAGCTGCTGAGTTCGACAGTGAAGAGACAATAGACGCAATCGAAAAAGCCCTATCTGATCTTGGCTATAAAACCGAAAGGATAGGGCACATTAAAAACCTTGTTAAATGTCTTTCCGAAGGCAGAAGATGGGATATTGTTTTTAATATAGCCGAGGGTTGTTTCGGAGCAGGAAGAGAAGCACAGATTCCGGCAATTTTGGACGCATTTCAAATTGCATACACTTTTTCCGATCCGTTAGTTTTGAGCCTGACACTTAACAAGGCCATTACAAAGCACATTATACAAAATCTTGGAATAGCGACTCCGGATTTTGCCGTTGTAGAAAAATTAGCAGACATCGACCCCATTTCCCTTCCTTTTCCCCTGTTTGCAAAACCTGTTGCTGAAGGAACAGGCAAAGGAATAAGCGCTGCTTCAAAGGCAATCAATAAAGATGATCTGTATAAAGTATGCAATAACCTTCTTGCAAAGTTTAAACAGCCTGTGCTGGTTGAAACTTACCTTCCCGGACGCGAATTTACAGTCGGAATCATCGGATCAGGGGAGAAAGCAAAAATTGCCGGAGTTATTGAAGTCCTTCTTAATAAAAACGCCGAAGGAGATTCATATTCCTATGTAAACAAGAAAAAATATGAAGAACTTGTAACTTATAAGCTGGCAGATGATTCTATGGCCTTTAATGCGGCAAAAGTTGCTCTTGACGCATGGATCGGCCTGAAATGCCTTGATGCAGGAAGAATAGATATAAGATCGGATATTAACGGGCATCCCAATTTCATAGAAGTTAATCCTCTTGCAGGGCTTCATCCGGTTCATTCGGATCTTCCCATCTTATGCAGGTTATCCGGTATAAGTTATAAAGAGCTTATTGATGAAATAATGAAATCAGCATTAAGCAGACCAAAGATTTCAAATTTCAAATTTCAAATTTCAAATTAGCGTGATATCTTATGAAAAAAAAAGTCGGTATCCTCCATGCCGACATACCGGATAAAGCAAACGAAGACGAGAAGGATGCTCTTGTCCAGCTTGAAGCCGTTTCAAAAGCGCTGGCACAGCTTGGATTTGACCCTGTTTCCGTTAAGTTCGGATTAAATATGGAAGCTGCCGGCAAATTCCTTCAAAAACTCAAGCCCGCCTTTGTATTTAATCTTGTTGAATCCGTAAATGCCTGCGGCAGCCTGATTCATCTTGCCCCTTCATTTTTGGACTATCTTAAAATTCCTTATACCGGATCTAAAACGCAGGCTATGTTTTTGACCTCAAACAAGCTTTTGGCAAAAGAGTTTCTTGCAGCACATAGTATAGAAACTCCCAAAGCCTATACCATTTCTTCCTTAACAAAAGAAACCGCTGTTGAAGGCTGCTATATAATAAAATCTGTATGGGAACATGCCTCAATAGGAATGAACCAGGATTCGGTCGTTTACGCTAAAAGAGCTTCCGAACTTTTGGCAAAGCTTGAAAAAACCCAAAACATCATAAGCGGAGAATTTTTTTGTGAAGAATATATAGACGGACGCGAATTTAACCTTGCATTGCTTTCAGAGCCAAAGGGAGCTGAAGTTCTTCCGCCTGCAGAAATTCTTTTTGCAGATTACCCCGACGATAAACATAAAATAGTGGATTATAGCGCAAAATGGAAGACAGACTCATTCGAATATTTTAATACCAAAAGAACTTTTGATTTTTCATCTGATGATCGGGATCTGATTGAATCTCTTAAATTGATTTCAAAAGAGTGCTGGGATCAGTTTGACCTTAAAGGGTATGCCAGAGTAGATTTTAGAGTCGACAAATCCGGCAGAATATGGGTTCTTGAAATAAACGCCAATCCTTGTATTTCGCCTGATAGCGGATTTATAGCCGCATCAGCTATGATAGGACTCGGCTTCACAGATGTTGTCAAAAGAATAATTGAAGACATATAATTATTTTGTTACATGGAGATTACGATTTGGCAGGCAACAACAACTTTTCAGATATATATAATTTAACTTTTCGCAAAGCCCCTTTAGAAGATGACCCCGAAAAAGTAGGTGAATTAGTCCAAAAAACGGGGTTTTTTTCGGATAGCGAGATTGAAATTGCAAAAGAGCTTGTAAGAGAAAGACTATTAAGAGGAATTCAAAGCGGGTATTATTTTATTTTTGTAGAAAACAAAAAACAACTTATAGGTTATACCTGCTTTGGTCCTGTCGCCGGCGCCCAATCAAGCTTTGATCTTTACTGGATTGTTATTGATAACAGCTTTCAGGGATATGGTATAGGTAAACTTCTTAATACAATGACTGAAAATATTATCAGTGAAATGGGGGGATCAAGGATTTATGCCGAAACATCCTCAAGGCCGCAGTATGAACCGACCCGGGCTTTTTACCGAAATGCAGGATATAATGAGGCTGCACATCTGGAGGATTTTTACGCTCCTTCCGATGGAAAGATAATTTTTGTTAAAAGGATTATTTAAATTGCCGGATTTGAATAAAAACACAATTCCCGAAAACATAAAAAAAATACATTTGATTGCTGTGTGCGGTACCGGAATGGGGGCGCTTGCCTGCATGCTGAAAGAACTGGGCTATGAAGTAACCGGATCTGACGAGAAGATATATCCTCCTATGAGCGATTTTCTTGCAGCAAAAGGGATTGCTCTTAAGCAAGGATTCAGCGCTGATAATCTTTCTTACAATCCTGATCTTGTGGTAGTAGGAAATGCAGTAAGAAAAGATAATCCCGAAGCGATTAGGACGGCCGAAATGGGCGTTTATTACTGTTCCATGCCCCAGGCCCTGAACCGGTTTGCAGCAGACGGCAAAAATTGCCTTATGGTTACCGGAACCCACGGCAAAACGACAACAACTTCCATACTGGCATGGATGCTTTACAAAGCAGGTTTTGACCCATCCTTTATGATAGGAGGCATTGCTAAAAATTTCGACAGTAACTACAGGATCGGGAAAGGGAAGTACTTTGTTGTCGAAGGCGATGAATATGATACCGCTTTTTTCGATAAAGGGCCTAAGTTTCTTCATTTTGACCCGTTAATAGCAATTCTTACAAGCATTGAATTCGATCATGCAGATATATTCAGGGATCTTGACCATGTGAAAAAAGCATTCGGAAAGATGATAGAAAAAATATCTCCTAAAAGCAGTCTTATAGCATTTGACGGGGATATAAACATCGAATCTCTCATCAAAAGCGGCAGTTTTTCTAAATCCCCCCAACCCCCCTTTATTAAAGGGGGGCCTGGAGTATCCCCCCTTATCAAAGGGGAGCTTGAAATACCCCCCTTTATCAAAGGGGGACAAAGGGGGATTTGCAAAATAGAAAGGTATGGCAAAAACAGCAGTTCAGATTGGAAGCTTGGCTCATTTAAGATTGAACCGCCCTGGATATTTTTTGAAGTGGTGAAAAAGGGGAAGGCTTTCGGTTCATTTAAAACAAAACTTGTAGGCGAACATAATTTACAAAATGCCCTTTCGGTTATTGCCGCTGCCGATAATCTTGGGATTCCATTTGATAAGATTTATGAAGCTCTTGAAACATTTGAGGGAGTAAAAAGAAGGCAGGAAGTACGCGGCGAAAGAAAAGGCATTACCGTAATGGATGATTTTGCTCATCATCCCACCGCTGTGAAAGAAACAGTAAAAGCTTTAAAACCTTTTTATAATCACGGGAGGATAATTGCTGTATTTGAGCCGAGAACAAATTCAAGCATGCGAAAGGTTTTTCAGTATGTATATCCCCTGTCATTTAACGATGCAGATATCGTTTGCATAAGTAAACCACCGCTTCTCGAAAAGATACCATTTGATGAAAGATTTTCTTCCGAAAAACTGGTAGATGATCTTAAGACAAAGGGGAAGGATGCCTATTTTTTCAACAACACACAAGCCATAATTGATTTTCTTGTTAATACTGCAAAATCAGGCGATCTTATACTGATCATGTCAAACGGAGGTTTTGAAAATATCCACGAAAGGCTTCTTGCCGCACTTTAATATAAAGAACGCTATGCTATATACATTATTCATAAATCTGTTGTCGAGCTTGGGTTAACATCTGTATCTGCAACAGGCAGATATATGTTGAATGTTGTTCCTTTATTAATTTTACTTGATACGTCTATGAATCCGTTATGCTGTTTAATTATGCCATAAACCGTAGAAAGCCCCAATCCGGTTCCCTTTTCAAAATCTTTGGTTGTATAAAAAGGCTCAAATATATTTTCTAAAACGTTGCTGTCCATGCCGCATCCATTATCGCTTACAACAAGTTTTACGTACTTTCCATGCCTTATTCCATCAATTTGTTCAATATTATTATCTTTTATTGAAACGTTGGCGGTTTCAATGGTCAGGATACCTCCAACGGGCATGGCATCTCTTGCATTTACCGCAAAATTAAGCAAGACTTGCTCTATCTGACTCTGATCGGCCATAATATCTTTAATAGCTGTCGCAGGCTTCAATTCAAGTACTATATTTTCTCCGATAATTCGCTTTAATATCTTTTCCATATTGCTGACTATATCGTTTATGTTTATATTCTCTATTGTTAGCAACTGCTTGCGGCTGAAAGCAAGCAACTGATTTATAAGAAATGCAGCTTTTTCGCCCAGCCCTAAGACAAGCTCAATACGCTCTCTCGAAGGATGATCTTTCGGGATTTCCAGAAGCGCCAGTTCGCTGAAGCCCAAAATGCCACATAGCAGGTTATTGAAACGGTGAGCCATACCGCCTGCCAACCGGTCAATAGATTCCATCTTCTGCATATGAAGTTTATTTCCATTCGTTTTAGCCTGTATGCACATATTCTTCATTTCTACCCGCTCTTTGACATCTTCTCCCAAACTCAAAATTCCGGTTATTTTGCCAAGCTCGTCTCTCAGCAGTATGGCATTCCATTCTATGGCTCTTCTTTCGCCTTTTTTGTTCAAAATAATATCATAAAATTTTATTGTTTCGTCGTGATCTTTTTGGTTAGTTATTAATTTATTCAAAAAATTCTTAACCTTACTCTGCATATCTTCCGGAACAAAAAGATCAATAATATTTTTTCCGATAATTTCTTCCTCTTCATATCCAACAGTTTCGCAGGCCTTCCTGTTGATAAGAACCACTTCCTTATTAAGGTTTATTACTACAAGCAATACTCCTAATATATCGAGGTGGTTCTGTGCTGCTTTCTTCACGCGCATCAGCGCCGATTCAGCAAGCTTATAATATCTTTTCCAATATTGATAATACATGATGAGTCTTTGTGGTTAGGTCTTCTCTTTATCTTCTTCTTGCCATGTTCCCGATCGTATGCGTTGAGGAATTGAGATCTCGGTGAAGACAATACCGGGCTCTCACTGAACTTTAGAGTCTGGGATAAGGGATGATAGGTGGCATTGCATAAGCAGAGCAAGTCTGATATCGGTAGCAATCAGAAGGATGAAGTTCTTACAAGTCACAGAATTAACAAAATAGATACTGAAAGCAAGGAGGAGAACCGCACTAGGGAACTGGCTATTTTCTTAATCAACTTAGTTAATTGAATAATAAAATTTATTATTTTTAATTGACAAGGAGATTAAAGGAATTGCGGATGATCTTAAAGAGTAAAAGGCAAGAACTCTATCTATTTGTTTTCCGTAGATCTTTCGTCGAAAACATTCCACCGCTTCTATACCGGCATCTTACTCAAGTTTGCTATTGAGTTCACCATTTTTTGTATTATATCTTCCCGCTCTTTCAGTTGGCGTTCCTTTTCGGCTATGTATTTTTCAAACTGCTGTTTTTTTTGAATAAGATCCGATTCAAATTTTGCCATTTCATCTTTTAACTTATCTTGTGCCAATTGTTTCTCACGCTCAAAATTGTATAAATATTCTTCTCGTTCCCTGATTCGCTTTTTATTTTCTTCAGCTTGCAAATCTTTCATCAGATCGGTGTGGTCTTTTTTCTCTTTATCCAGCTTGAGGCGTGTTTCAAGCACTTCTTCTTCCAGCTTTGCTTTCAATTCTTTTATCTCAACTTCAAAAGCCAATTTTTTTTGATTATGTGCCTCGATTAAGGAAACCAATGTAAAAGCAGATTTCTCTATATCATATGCTTCCTTCAATTCATTATTTTTAATGCGAATTGCTTCCGCTACTTTCTGATTTTTATCAACTTCAGTTTCAAGTTTCTCACATATTGATGACAGCAATTTCCCAATTTCATTTTTTAAAGCATTAATATCCGACACAACTTTTTGTGGAGTCAAGGCATCTGCTACGGATGCAACCTCTTGAATTTTTTTTTCTTCTATTTTCTTTTCTCTATTCAATTCAGCGTCTGCTTTTTCTTCTAATTTTCCTATAACTTTATTAAAAGCTTCAAGCATTTCCTTTTTAGTACTTGACAAAGATATTTTAGGAATTTCTGTTTTGCTTTTTGACATAATATGTTCCCTCCTGTCAGAATATAACCATTTGATTTATTGCGAGTAATTTTTTAAGAATCGGGATATTTCCTCCAGGTTATTAATCATCCGATATTGCTGGTTAAAAATCCCGAAGAAAGGAAATATCTGAAAACAAGAAAGCCCCCTCCTGAAATAGAAAAAATAAAGCTTATAAAACAGAAGGTATTAACAATAATGGTTGGGAGTCTAAATTACAAAATGCTTAAAAGCAAGATATTTTTTTAGCTGTGTGGCGAACAGCTTGGAACGCAAGTCAGCTATAGGATATGTAGAAACCGTACGGATTAAGTACAATAATATATAATAATTTACGTATATTTGACAAACTTGACATGCAATACGATTTCTGCAATACTTTAATTCGTCAAAAATAATCTTTTATTCATTTTATCAAGCCGTTTTTTAGGAATATTTTTGTTTCGCAAATAACCCGGTCGTTTTGAGTTTTAGCCTAAACTTATTCATGGAGACACCATATGAAGAAGTTATTAATTTCCGTAGGAATAGTCCTGGTACTTATTTTCTGCGTGCTTGTTGTTCTGCCGTTTGTTATTGATATTAACCCTATCGTGGCGAAACAAATCCCAGCCATCGAAAAACAGCTAAACAGGAAAATTGTTATTGGTGATGTTAAATTAACGTTGCTTACCGGGTTGGGAGCAGAAATCAAAGATGTACAAATCTCCAACAACCCTGATTTCACGCAGCAAAATTTCGTCAGTGTAGACAGTTTAAAAGCGACGGTGCAACTTCTGCCGCTGTTCAAAAAAGAAGTTCTTATTTCTTCCGTATCAATTAATATGCCTTCTGTCCTGATTGAAAGAGATGCTAAGGGCAGACTGAACTTTTCTGATATGATCTCAATAAAAACACAGAAAAAAGCCCCGGCCCCTAGTCTTTGGGAAAAAGCTGAAGAAGAAAACCCCCTGGCAGCGCTTGAAAAAATTTCTGTATCCAAAATTTCCATAAAAGATGGAAATTTTATATTTATTGACGCTTATAATGTTCATACTCCCAGGGAAATTTCTTTTGATAAACTCAATCTTATGATGAAAGAGGTTTCATTATCGAAAAATATTAGTATTGATTTTGAAACTGATGTTCATGCAAGCCCCAAGGCGGGGCATATTTCGCTTTCGGGAGATTTCGGCCCCATCGGCAAGAAGCTGGCGCCTGAAAACATTCCCGTTGATATGACGTTATCTGTTGATGATGTCAATCTTACTCATCTTGCACAATACATTAAAGGAATGAATATTAAATCCGGCGCTATTGATGTCAGAATGATTTTAAAAGGACGTTTGCAGGATAGCCTGAAATGCCGCCTTGACATTAACTGGGACAAGCTGGACCTGACACTGGAAGACAACGCTAAAGAGGAGAAACCAGCCCCAAAGATCTCAATAGATGGCTCATGGCAAATTGAGGCTAATGCCTCCGGAACACCAAAATCTCACGCAGCTTCCGGCAAAATTACACTTGATAAAAGCGCCGTACGATACGGACAATTGTTTGACAAGCCGGCGGACACTCAATTGAACATGGATTTTGATCTTGCAGTAAATGATGGCTGTGTAGACCTCAAAAAAATCATTGCCCGGATTGATACTCTGGAGGCATCTCTTGCCGGGCATATTGATAAAGGACCGGTGCTTGGCCTAAATGTTAAAACCAACCATTTTTCGGCAAATAAACTGGTATCATTATCGCCGACAGCATCATCCGGCCTGCCTAAGGATCTGCAATTACCGGATGCGATTCAGCTCTCCGCATCGGCAGCGGGTTTGGCCGAAGACCTGAATTTTAAAGCCGACATGGATTTAACCGAGGGAAGAGCGGCTTTTGGAAATCTTTTTCAAAAGGAAGCGGGAATTCCTCTGTCCCTGAATGTAAACGGTCTGCTTAAAAAAGATGCCCTGCGCCTTGATAATCTCAAATTCATTTTAAGCAAAATAGTATTGACAGGCTCAGCCGATATTTCTAATTTTGCCAATCCGTCTATTAATGGAACTGTGAAGTTAGCCCCTACCTCGCTAAATGCGCTGGCTCCGATTCTACCCACATTGAAGGCTTATAAACTAGAAGGGAACCTGGCGGTTTCCGATGTAAGCTTCAAGGGAAAAATCGATAAGCTCAAAAATCTTACCGGGGTCAGAGGCAGCTTAAGCCTTAAAAACGGAAGCGCCGCGTCCGCCGAACTCGGTAAAAAGATTGAAAACATCCAGGCCACGGTGAATGTTGCGGATAATGCCGTTTGGATCCGAAACACATCGCTACGGATCGGACTTTCAGACCTAAACCTGAATGCTACCATTCGAAGCCCAATGAAACCTGATATTATATTCAACCTCGCCTCTAATTATCTCGACATTGATGCGCTGATGCCCGCATCCACAAAAGAAAAACAAAAAGATGAGAAAAAAAAATCGAAACCAGTTGAATCTAAAACAAAAGCCAAAACCTCCGAAAAACAAAATGCTCCGGATTTGAAAGCAAATGGGAAGGTGTCCATTAAAAAATGCAAATACAATAAATTGGATTTTGAAAATATCTTGGTTGAAATTCAATACGAAGATGCGGTTGCCACATTAAAAAATTTGAGTTTTGATACGTTCGACGGAAACATCAAAACAAGCGGGAGAGTCTATATCAGTGACATGCAATCTCCAAAATGGAATATGGATCTTGCTACCCGCAACATCAATGCGAATAAAGTTCTGAATCAGTTCACCACTATCTATGATACGGTTTTTGGAAGCTTCAACAGCGATCTGGCCTTGCAGGGGAAAGGATCGGACTGGCAGATAATTTCAAAAAGTCTTGTAGGCAAGGGTTTCGCTGGCATTTCCAACGGGAAACTCGCTAATATAAATTTATTGGATTCTGTATCAGAAAGCCTTCTGAAATTTAAAGGATTAAGCTTGGTGGCGCAAGCTATCTCACCGGAAAAACAAAAGCGTTTAAACGAGACTGAATTTAAAGACCTTACAGGAAAGTTTAGTATTGAGGCAGGAAAAATTATAGTTGATGCCATGAAAATATCCGCACATGATTTTACGCTATCCGGCAAAGGCGCAATCGGTTTGGATAAATCCCTTGACTTGGATACGGCTGTACTTCTCACCAAATCAGCATCCGAGCGTCTGCAAAGAGACAACACATTAAAATACCTTTTGAATAATGACCAGCAGTTGGAAATTCCCTGCGCTATTAAGGGAGATATGATGTCTCCGCGTATTTCGGCGGACGGAAACAGCCTTAACCGCTTGCTTGAAAACGCCGCGACAAAGGCTGTAAAAGAACAAATTCAAAAAAAGCTTGATGGGAAAGCGGGAAAAGAACTCGATAATGTTTTGAAAAATATATTCAAATAATTTATTCTATAGATGTTTTATAATTATTTTTCTATTCCCACTCTTGCCTGTACCCCGTCATGATAGTAATGTTTAATTTCTTTCATTTCCGTAACAAGGTCGGCTTTTTCAATTACTTTTGGATCGGCTCCACGTCCTGTTATTACAAGCTCAACATTATCAGGTTTTAATGCAATAAGCTCAAGGATATCTTCAACAGATATAAGTCCGCATGTTGCAGCAACATTTGCTTCTTCAAGCACTATTATATCATATTGCGGAGAACCCATTAAGGATTTTACTTTTGCAATTCCTTTATGGGCGGCTTTAATGTCTTCCGGTGAAGGTTTGCCTTTAATAAAGCGGCCAAGCCCGAATTGCTCAACCGTTATAAGGCCGGAAAATTTTTCAAGGGCTTTTATTTCGCTGTAAAGGCCCATTTTTATAAACTGAGCTATGTAAACTTTCAGGCCGGAGCCTGCGGCTCTTACTGACAGACCTAATGCTGCCGTTGTTTTTCCTTTTCCGTCTCCGGTATAAACCTGGACATAACCTTTCATTTTTATCCTCCGATACTTATTTGTCGATCTTTCTTATAAGATCATTTTTCTCACATTTATTATCAAACAGTATTTTGACAATACTTCCCGGCTGGGCAAAATCGACCTGCTGTTCCTGTGTATCTTTAATTCCTCTTATTGTATCGCGCCTTGCCGGCCCTTTAATGCCTAGTATATCAACCCGGTCATTTACAAATAATTTGTTTCGCACTTCTGTAATAGCAATGTTTCCGCTTTCATATCCTATAACTTTTCCTATAAATGTGCGCCGGGTTGCAGGTTTTATCTCAAGATAATTTGGAATCGTTTCTTTCATATCGCCAAAATAGAATCCGGTGCAGTAGCCTCTGTTGCTTATTCTGCCAAGCTCCTCCACCCATTCGTCTTGTACTTTGTAATCTGCCTGGGATTCATACCATGAATCGATAGCTTCCCTGTAAACCTTGACTGTTGAAGCAAGGTAATTTATTCCTTTCATGCGGCCTTCTATTTTTAAAGAAGATATGCCGGCATCTATCATTTCAGGAATATGTCCTATCATACATAAATCTTTTGAGTTAAAAATATATGTGCCCCGGCTGTCTTCTTCTATCGGCATATATTCGCCCGGTCTGGTCTGTTCTACCACTGCATAACTGAACCTGCACGGATGGCAGCACATACCGTGATTGCTGTCCCGGTTTTCCATGAAATTGCTGAGCAGACAACGCCCCGAATATGAAATACACATTGCGCCATGAACAAATACTTCTATTTCAATATCGCTTAAGGAGCCGATCTCTTTAATTTCTTTTAAGGAAAGCTCGCGGGCTGTATTTATTCTTGTCACTCCCATGTTTTTCCAGAAAAGCGCAGCCTTGTAACTTGTCGTGTTTGCCTGTGTGCTTAAGTGTACAGGCATATCCGGTAAAATGTTTTTTGCCTCAAGCAATATTCCCGGATCGGAAATAATTATAGCATCCGGCGCGATTTCGGAAATACTTTTTAAATAGTCTTTAATGGCCTCCTGTTCGCTGTTTCTTGAAAATATGTTACATGCCAGATATACTTTTACTCCTACTTTTTTTGCAAACCGGACGGCTTCGCTAAGTTCTTTCAAAGTAAAATTATCCGAAAAATTTCTTAAAGAAAAGTCTTTCCCGGCCAAATAAACAGCATCAGCGCCGTAATGAATTGCAATTTCAAGCTTTTCAAAGTTGCCGGCCGGTGCAAGAAGCTCGATTTTACCGTTTTTATTTATTTGTTTGGGCATTTCATATTACCGAAAATTTCTGAAAAGGAGGGAAGCTTTCCATCCTTTTCAGATACTATAGGATTTTTTACGGGCCATTTGATATTCAATATATCATCGCACCAGATTATGCCTCCTTCATCATCCGGAGCATAATAGTCAGAGCACTTGTATAAAAGATATGCCGTATCGCTTAGCGTACAGAAGCCGTGTGCGAAATCTTCAGGTATAAAAAGGCGTCGGTTGTTTTTATCCGAGAGGATATAACTTTCCCATTGCCCGAAAGTTTTTGAATCAGGACGAAGATCAACAATTACATCAAATATTTCACCCTTTATAACCTGAACCAGTTTTGCCTGTTTTTTTGTTATCTGATAGTGCAGACCTCTCAATACATCTTTTGAGGAACATGAAAGATTATCCTGCACAAAATTTCTTTCAATCCCTAGATTATCATATACAATCTTTTTGTATACCTCGGTAAAATACCCTCTGTAGTCGGAAAAAACCGGAGGCTCAACTAGAATAATACCGTCAATATCGGTTGGAATTATATTCATTTTTTGTTTCCATAAGTTTTTTTATGCATCAATTTCAGCTCAAATCTTTTACGATTTCTGAAGCAGGGACAAGGTTCATATTCTTCTTCATGTAGGGAAGCATCTCCGAAATGACCTGATATGTTACGGGATATGGATGTATTATTGCGACTGCTTCACCATGCTGGTTTGCAATTTTAATCAGCGCATGAATCTGTTTTCGTATAAAATCTCTATCCTGCTTGTGATCAATAAAAACATTTCTCTCGGCAAAAGATACTTTGAAAAGTCTTGCCGATTCCTTGCCATAGCTTATAGGCCCTGTTTTGCTGTCAATAAAATAAAGCCCCCTTTTTTTAAGAACCGACAAAATCTGATTCATTTGAATATCGGAAGCGGACATTTTTGAACCCATGTGATTATTTACACCCTTAACAAAGGGAACATTATCGATATCTTCATCAAGCTGGCTTAAAAGCTGGTCGGGTGTCATGGATGTGAGAAGAGCGCCGGGGCCGGGTGTGATTTCGGGATATTCGATCGGTTCCATCGGAAGGTGCAGCATTATTTCAGTTCCTTTTTTATGCGCCGCTTCAATTATATTTTTTTTAAAGGGACTGAAAGGAAGCACTGAAAAGGTAAATACAGCATCAAGCTCAATATATTTTTTTTCAATAAAGGGGTGATATCCTATATCATCAATAATTATTGCAACTTTTGGCAACTCGCGTTCGGGACTTTTTTTTTCTTGCGGCTGAATTTTTATATGATATTTTTCTTCTTTGGGATAAACTTCAAAAACAGGTGGTATTACCGCACCTTTTTTCTTTTGAGCCGTTATTTTTATGGATGCTTTGTTTTTTGCGGGGGCAGGAAACTCCTTCTTTGAAATATAATAGTTAGCTATAAAACCGGCCCCGATAACTAGTACTGTCAGAATTAATAAGCCTGCCGCAGATTTTATAATATTAGATTTTAAATTTCCTGCTTTTTTAGATTTTGTTTTTTTCTTTCCGGGTATTCCCTTTTTAAACATAAATCACAAGTAACGTTCTGCCCAATATTAATAACAGCATTCTTGTCCTTTTAGATTTTCCGATCCGAAATAAAGCCGCATTAACGGTTTATTTTATCCTTGAATATATCATAGCTCAATAAGATCTCAAGTGCGTGCATAACCTGATTATCGGACTTAAGGCCTTCTGTAGTAAGCGGGCCGAGCCTGTAGTCCATGTCATACATTTTTGGTTTCTTTTTGAGGTCTTTTTTGTACTTATCCTTTTTAATTTCAAAATCTGCATCTTTATCGTCTTTCTTTTCATCCGGATTTGCATCAAGATGATTTTTTAAATCCTTTTCTTTGATCATGCCTTCATCGTCATAAATGTTTTCATTACCGGCTGCTTTATGCCGGAGTACGATATCCGGCTCAATTCCCTTGGCTTGTATCGATCGGCCATTAGGAGTATAATATCTGGCAATTGTCAGTTTAAGAGCATAACCGTCCCTCAAAGGCTCAACGCTCTGCACCGATCCTTTTCCGAAAGAAGTTGTTCCAAGAATTAAAGCTCTTTTATGATCCTGCAACGCACCGGCAACTATTTCCGAAGCGCTTGCAGTGCCGCCATTAATAAGCGCGATTATTGGGTAGTTGCGCTTTACTTTATCGGGATGAGCCTTAAAAACTCTCGAATTTTTCTTATGCCTGCCCTCAATAGATAGGATTTTTCCATCTTCGAGAAAAATATCTGAAATCTTTAAAGCCTGATTTAAAAGACCTCCTCCATTGTCACGAAGATCAAGTATCAGGCCTTTTAAGGGAACAGAAGGCGGCTCAAGTTTATCAAGAGCTTTTAAAAAGTCATCGGTAGTATTTCCTGTAAAATTGGTTATCCATATATAGCCATATCCAGGTTTGATTAATATGGATTTTATGCTTTCCACCGGGATTATATCCCTCACCAGTGTAAAATCAATCGGATCCGGGACTCCTTCACGCAATACTGTTACAACAACAGTTGTGCCTTTAGGCCCCCTCATTTTGTTTACGGCATCCCTCAAGTCTTTGGGAGTAACCCCATCTATTTTAATTATTTTATCCTTTGCTTTAATTCCGGCCTTAAAAGCAGGCGTTCCTTCAATGGGAGAAATAACTGTAACGAGATCATTTTGCAAAGTAATATGTATGCCGATACCCGGGAATTCGCCTTCCGAATCAATTTCAAGATCTTCAAGCGCTTCCGGAGGTAGAAGCGCGGAATGAGGGTCAAGCCCCCTAATCATGCCCTGAATAGCCTTTTGGACCAGCTCTTTTGTGTCAACAGTGTCGACGTAATCGTTTTCTATGATCTGAAGAACATCGCTGAAGATCTTTAATCCTTTATATGTTTCTTCGTTGTTTGCTGAGAGATCGCGGGAAAAACCTGCACCGATAGTTAAAAAAACAGCAGCAATTATAACAGCAATCCAAAGTCTGATATGACGGTATTTCTTCTGGTCCATTTTTTCTCCTTATCATTACTTCTTAAACCATTCAAGAGGATCGAGCGGTTTTCCGTGGCGCCTGACTTCAAAATATAGTCCTGTGCCGGAAAAAGAACCGGTATCACCTGCTGATGCAATTACTTCATCAGCTTCCACCGAGTCACCTTTTGATTTAAAGCGCTCTTCGAGATGCGCATAAACAGTATAATAGCTTTTGCCGTGATCGATTATAATCATGTTGCCATAACCTTTAAACCAGCCGGAATATATAACTTTCCCCGATATAACCGATCTTATGGGTTCGCCTTGTTCAGTCTTAAAATCAATTCCGCTTCTGAAATTGGCAATATTATATTTAGGATCATGGTAAGTGCCAAAAGATGATATTATTTTACCTCTCACGGGGAAGTTAAGCAACCCTTTAAATAGTTCAGGGTCCTTGAACAAATCTTTTTGCAATAAATTTGCCCCGCCCGTTTTAACCGTCATGGATTTTATAGTATTATCGAGCTGTTTAGCAGCTTCCTCAAGGGATTTTACCGCGGCAATTTCAAGAGATTTTTTACTGCGGATCTCATCGAGTAATTTTGCCCGTTTTTGTCTTTCAAAAGAAATATTTTCTATCTGGTCTTTAAGAGACTTTTCCCCTTGTTTCTGTTTTTGTTTCTTCTCATTCAGATTGCTCTGCAATTGATTCAGTCGGTTTCTGTTTTCAACTAAGCTATCTATCTCTTTTTTATCACTGGCAAGAATTCTTTCAAAATACATTTTTCGCTGAATTATTTCATACATTGAATCAACTGAGGCAAGAACATGGATCACACCCAGCTGGTTCAGCTTATATAAAGCAACCAGACGCCTTGAAAGATAGCGTTCCGATTCTTCTATTTTACAGTCGAGAGTTGTTATCTCACCACTGATTCTTGCTATTTGTCCGCTTACGGCTTCAAGTTCATTTCTTAATGAAGATATATTCTTTGTCATATTATCAATTGCGATATCCTGCTCGTTCAGGCTATTTAATACAAAAGATTCTTTTTTCTTGATACTTTCTATTTCGGCTTTGCTTTGTTTAATCTGATTATCAATAAGTTTTGCTTTTTGCTGGAGTTTTCCTATGCTTGGGTATGATCTTGTTTTTGTGTTTTTCGTATTACCGGAAACATCACCTCCATCTGCGTCTGAAACAGCAAGAAAAAGCAGTATAACATAGAGAACAGAAGTTTTAAAAGTTGCAGGGATCAGCTTAAGAATCCGCCAGCTATTCTTCCCTAATCCCGACCACCGTTCCCTGATCCCTGCTTTTTTTATGTTTTCAGAAAGTTTTTTAAAGAAAGAAAACAACCAAGCCATCCTATAAACATGCTGCAAATCAAAATAAGTAATAGCTCACTTAAAGAAAAAAAATTTATATTTGCAAGTTCTGATATTATACCCTGATCAACATTTGAAATAAAAGACTTGAAAATAAAAAAAAGAAGAATGAGGCCGATAATTCCTCCTACGGCTCCTTGTAAAACACATTCAATATACAATGGGGTTTTAACAAAACTATCGGAAGCTCCTACAAGACGCATAATTTCTATCTCATCACATCTTGTATAAAGAACAAGACGCACCGTATTTGCAACAATAAATACCGAGGCAATAAAAAAAAGGATCCCCAGCGCATATCCTGATAATTTGAATATGTTGATAATTCCTGAAAACCTTGCCAGCCACTTTTGCCCGTATTCAACTTCTTCAACATGCGGTATTTTCTCAATCTGTGATGCAATGCTTTCTGTTTTTTGCCATGATTGAAAAGATTCGATTATGTGTATTTCAAATCCATTAGGAAGGGGATTTTCCTTAAGATTTTCAAGAAGTGAAAATTGTCTTTTCATCTGTTGCTTAAGTATATTAAGGGCCTCTTCTTTTGAAATGAAAATAATGTCTTTAATGCCGTTTATTCCTGAAATTATTTTTTGTATTTCATTAATATTTCCATCTGATGCTTCCCGGGACAGATAAACCATTATCTTTACGTCTTTTTTCCATAAGTTTAATATGCTTGTTGTGTTTATGAAAAAAAGAATTATTGAGCTTGTGATAAGTACAGAAAATACTATTGTAATAATCGCTACAGTGTTTAATAGCTTGTTTTTCAATATATCATTGAATGAGTATTTAAAATAACGAAGTATCATTTTAGTTCTGATTTGGCGGATGCCACAAACGTCCTTGTTTTAAATATATCATCCTGCCGCCGGTTTTGTTTATAAGTGTTTTATCATGAGTTGTTATAATTATCGTTGAGCCGCGTGCATTAAATCCTCTAATAAGCTCTATTACCTGTTCAGCGGATTCGGCATCAAGGCTGCCTGTAGGCTCGTCTGCAAGAATTATCTTCGGGTCGCCAGCCATTGCTCTGGCTATTGCAACACGCTGCTGTTCTCCTCCCGATAGGCTAAGGGGGAAAGCATTCTGCCTGTCTTCCATTCCAACGGATCTTAACATACTAGCCACTTTTTTTTGTATAAATCTGGCAGGTTTGTCGGCCGCTTCCAGAACAAGGGCAACATTTTCAAATACTGTTTTTGTTGGTATTAATTTGAATTCTTGAAATATTATTCCGAATTTTCTTCTAAGCAGTGGTATGTTGTTTTTTGATATCCTCGTCAGGTTAATTCCATCAACAATTATTTGACCTTCGGATATCGGTTCTCCAAGGTATAACAGCTTCAAAAGAGTTGTCTTACCGGCGCCGCTGGGACCGGTTATAAAAACGAATTCGTTTTTTTTAACATCCAGGCTAATGTCGAAAAGAGCTGTATTGTTTCCGTATCGTCTGTAAACATGAAACATTCTGATCAAATAATTTTCGTTATTCCCATTGCTCATTCAAAAAGCTCCATCTGTAAGGGCGGATTCGAAACCCACCCCATAAACTCCTACACTTTTATTTGACCTGATTCAAATTAATTGTTATACAAAATTGAGCCCGAAGGAATGCTTGCTAAGAGTTTTCCTTGCTCAAAGCCTCTGCCGAGTCCCCATAAAAAGCTTCTTCCATTTCGGTGGAGGCTTTTTTATACACTAAAGAACAGATTAAAATCAAGACTTTATTCAATTTTATAAAGGTATTTTACTTTGAAATATTTTTCAGGATATTTATTATGAAACATAAGCTTATTGACCTTTTGTGCCGTAAATCATTTCAGTTCAGTAAAGAACCTGTATTTAAACTCGCATCAGGAAGGATGAGCAATTTTTATATTAATTGCAAACCTGTTACGCTTAACCCGCAGGGCATGTTTATTATAGGCCATCTGATATTTGATGCGATTAAAGATTCAAACATAGAAGGTGTGGGAGGACTTACTTTTGGAGCAGATCCCATAGCCGTTGCAACAGCTTTCGTTTCAGGATTGAAAGAAAAACCAATCAATGCTTTTTCCATCAGAAAAACCATAAAAGATCATGGTATTATAAGATGGATAGAGTGCGATTTGAAACAGGGAAGCAGAGTAGCCATTATAGATGATGTCGCAACTACAGGAGGCTCAACAATAACAGCCATTGAACGGGCGCGCTCTGAAGGCATGGAAGTTGTCAAAGCTGTAATTCTTGTTGACCGGCAGGAAGGAGGCTTGGATAATATAAGAAAACAGATCAGCGATGCATCGGCAATAGTAACGAGAGATGAGCTGCTGGCCTGCTGGAATGCATTAAATCCGGACAAATAAGTCCTTCTGGATGAAATCGTAAAAAGCATTATTTGCTTCCATGTAAATATTCCAGTCTTTCGGTTTCAGGCAGTTTCTCTATAGCATAGCGCAACATTGTGCGCGGCATTTTCTGGTAGTATTTTGCCAAAAATCTTTCTTCGCTATCCCGGTTCCTTTTGCCGACTTCACGCAACATCCACCCTACCGCCTTATGGATTAAGTCTTGTTGATCATGCAGCAGTATTTCGGCAATTGCCAGAGTGTCTGAGAAGTCATTTCTTTTGATAAAATGGAAAGTGGATATAACAGCAATTCTTCGCTCCCACAGGTTCTTTGAACGTACAAGAATATATATCGGTTTTCTGTCTCTACTAAACAGATGGGTTCCCACAATGTGCTCTGCCGAACAGTCAACCAGATCCCAGTTGTTTATGAATTTCGTATGGTTCAGATAAGAGTGATATATAGCCTCTTTGCCGGCGCTACTATTTATGGAAGAATATTTTGCGACCAGTATCAGTAAAGCAAGCAGCCGTGCTTCGTGGAAAGGAGATTTAAGAATTTCAAGAGTATCTTCCAAAGATATTTCCCGAAATTCTCGTACACATTTTCTTACGGTCGGGACACGAATCCCAAGAAACTTGTCTCCCTCGCCGTATTCTCCCTTACCGGTCTTAAAGAATCGAAGCGAATGCGCCGCTACATCACTGTCACTCAGCTCCTGTAATTTATTCATAATTTGCTTAGCTTGGGCGTTCATATCCATTCATCCATACTTCTACTATCATCTCCGATAACGTTTCTATGGGCACACGCACAATGAAAATATTGGTATTCACTCGTTGGATTTTTCCTGATTCAAAATATATTTTATTGCAGATGTATAACATGTTAAGATAATTAATCAACCAAATTGTGGATGTATGGTGGGAAGCCTGGCATCGCTGATACAGTGCTTTATCTGTTAAACAACCGGTTCGAAACCGGTTGAATTAATTGCTTTCAGGATAAAATAAAAAAACAATGGGAAGAATATATATTTTTGCTGTAATCTTGGTTAGAATTCGTTCCTTAATTTCACCTACAACTATTCATTGGTGGGTAGTTATCGGAATTGAGAATTACGGTTGGAAAGAAAGTAACATGAACATCTGCGGCTTGTCCGCAAGCATGTTCGTTGTTGAGATATATCTGATCAAGGGTCAAACGTAGACGCGACCCCTTTTTCTCCTAAGAAACCAACTGTTCCAAATGATTCATTATCGACCTTTCATTTCAAAGGTCAAATGTAGACTTGACCCCACTTGACCTCCTTCTGGACCCACTTCTGTTAATGGGTGACCCCACTTCTGACCCCACTTCTCTCTATGACGTTCATGAATAGGAGATGAAATTTTCCACAAATGGTTTGCAGTTTCGGCTAAATCTTGATCTTTATCTATCTGCTTAAGATATTCACGCAGTGTCTGTGGTAGGGTGGCCATTATTATTTATCCTCTTGTAATATACAGTATCATCCAGGATTAGATTTTTTACTTTCTTCCTCGTTGTTTATATAATCCGTATAGTCTGTTTGTATATCATTCATTGGATTTGTCTTCCAGCCATTTCATTCCGGAATCACTCATCAATATCCGCATCTGCTGAATAGCAATCTTATTAAACCGCTCAAGCCGCACATTTTGGGATAGGCCGTCATTGATAAATATCGGAATTTGTTCTGAACAATATTTTTATAAAATAGTGCAATTTGCATGTTCAACTTTCAAATTGTTCCATCCGGGCATAATACTCCACCCCATCCAAAACACAATATCTTCGTAGGGCGGCATTTCACATGCCGCCACGTTACGGCAACATATATCATTCAACCATCATTTTGCCTTACACCACGAACATCATTTCCGGCGGGGTGTGAAACCCCGCCCTACAAATTAAATTTCAATGATCCGGCGTATGGATAATCACCAAAGCTTTTTCCTATTCCCGCTCTTACAGGATTGCCTATTATATATTTCGTTACTGTATAAACATCTTCATCTTTTCTCAGGATATGATCATAAAAACTTTTTTGAAACCGCATATCTTTTCCTTTTTTACGGCAAGCGGATACGAATCTCCCTTTAAAGAGTTTTATAAAATGAAAAATGTTCGAATTATCGGATGGTTCTGTCAAAATATGTATATGATCCGGCATGATGCAATATGCATATAAAGGATTATTTCCCTGTTTTGCCGTCTCAATCAAAATATCACATAATCCTTTTGCCATATCAACATCTTCAAAATATGGATATCTTTCATGAGTGCCTATTATAATATGAATAATATTGCCTTTTTTAGAATAGATATCCTTATTTTTCAAACGGGGATGTTTACGATCATTGGTTGCGTAATTCATATTTACCCAAGATTTGGCGGGGTGTAAAACTCCGCCCTACGGAATTCTTATATACCGCTCCGCTCCGTTCGCTCATACTCCACCGGCTGCGCTTCGGCGGCTATTCGCTCTCTGCGCTCCGCTAAAGGCTTTTGCCAAGGATACAAGGGCTCAAGGGTCAAGAGAAACAGACCTGGAGAGACGAAAGCCTATGAAGCCGCGGCGGTCGGGCACGGCGTTGAAACGAATCGCCGACCGGCAGTTGGACGCAACGTTGAGGCTCCAGCCGCCGCCGCGTATCACCCGGTCAGAGCCTGATGAAGGACCGGTTGGGTCTTTCACAGGTCCGGAAGGATAATTGCCTTTCCAATCCTGGCACCATTCCCAAACATTGCCAAGCATATCGTACAGGCCCCATTTATTCGGATCTTTTTGGCCAACTCCGTGGGTTTCACTTCCTGAGTTTTTACTATACCAGGCAATGCTGTCTAACTTGCCATAGCGATCATCCTTTGTACCTGCACGGCAGGCATATTCCCATTCCGCTTCAGTAGGCAGACGAAAACCGTTTCCATCTTTAATCCTCTCAACTTTTTCCCCTTTGATTGCATATGCCGGTTTATAACCCATTTTCTCGGAAAGCCTGTTGCAAAATTCCACTGCATCAAACCATGAAACCTGCTCCACAGGTTTGTCGTCTCCTTTGAAATGGCTTGGGTTTTTGCCGGTTACCTTATAATATAACGACTGGGTTACGGGATACTTATCAATTTCAAAATCGCTCACAGTCGCTTCAAATTCCCCTTCTTCTTTGTCGCCCATTGTAAACTTACCGCCTGCGATTTTTACCATCCTTCCTTTTAATTCTTCGGCCAAAGAGGGGTCTCGTATTTCATCGTTTGCAGCCTTTGTCCTTGTTTCAGGATTTAAGGCAGGCGCAAGCATAAACACATATCGCTTTACTTCCTCTTCATCTTCGAATCCCTTGTCTTGGGCTAATTCTTTTTCCTGAGGTCTTAAGATGGCCTCAAGTTTAGAAAGATATCTTTCTTCAAGCCATCGATCAATAAGCGGAAGATTGGTTTTGGTCGGCTCATGAAATTTATCTTTATCTTCTTCTGTTTTCTCACTTTTGGTTTTTTCCAGTTGCCGGATTATTTTCTGAAGCTTTATAAGGTGATGCGGATAATTTTCAAGTTGGCGGTAAAGCTCAGGAAGCAAAAACGCAATCAAACTCATTTTTATGAGAAGTTCCGGGAGAAAAGCTTCACAATCCTCTTTCTGCTTGCGGTCCGCAACCCACATGGAAAAGGAAATGGCATTTATGAACCTTTTTAAAGTTCGGGGATTATTGCCAAGCGCTTCAAGTATGGTTTTAATAAAGGGTTTTGCTTCTTTTAACTCATCCATTAATACTGTGATATGACTTTCAAGGTGTTTCGGATCTGCCGGCGGCATCGCGACAGGAAACTGGACGATCTTGTCCAGATAGTCTTTTTCTATATCCGGCAAATCTTCGCGGTTTGTAAGATACAGTTCCCTGTAACGCACTCGAATGCCCCGTTCTATTACCTCACGGGCGACACCGATCACAAATACAAAATTCGGCAGATCCAGAAGCACCTTTAAACCCTCAAGCAACTGGACAGCCTTTTCGGGCAGGCAGCGATCCAGGTCGTCTATAAACACTACGATCTTTGTATCAAACAGCTTCGCAGCCTCCTGCAGTTCCTGAAGAAGATTGTAATAGAGGCTCTCGTACTCCTGGACAGAATCCAAAACACCGGCTTCTTTTTCCTTTTCTTTTTTATCAACCTCCTTTTCCGCTCTTCGTGACTCATCAATCATATCTTTAAATGAAAACTTTGATTTAAGAAGCAACGGAATTTTGATTTCACCTTCTAAGCCATAGGCAAGGGCAATCGGCACCTTTGAGAGTTTTTTAAAAAAAATCGAGACTTTTTTAGAAAACTTCCCTTTGTCTTCTTTCAGTGTTTCCTGAATCCGTTTTAATGAAGCAACCAAGGTATGAAAAAAAGGAACGATCAGGTGCTCCTCACCGGCAAACTGCCAGGGATTGAACCAGACGGTCAATATCCGACTCCCATTGTCTATGGCATCAACGCATAAAGCTTTTTCGATCAGCTTCAACATACTGGTTTTACCGGAACCCCATTGACCATAGACGCCAATGGTAAAAGAGCCGCTTGATTTTACCGAACGTATCATCTGGACCAAGCCATCACAATGTTCCTGATGTCCGATCCGATCTTCTTCTGCAATACTATCCGGCACAACTAACATGGGAATATGGTTATCATCTTTTGAGCGCTTGTTGGAGGCCATCGGGATCTCCTTATAGGTAATAAGCTAAA
>DYJH01000206.1 GCA_020723255.1 Desulfonema limicola
GTACGTTAAGTACGCTTCATTCCTCAAGATTTGCGCGCCTTGCATATGAAGCTTTTACGAAGCCACCTAAGTTATATGGCATCGTCGTAATTGATACTTATGGAAAATAAAAAAGGTAAAGTATATCTGGTTGGCGCAGGACCCGGAGACCCCGGCCTGATTACTCTTAAGGGCAAGGAGTGCATAGAACGAGCTGATGTCATAGTTTATGATTTTCTGGCATCTGTTTCCTTTTTAAAATATGCCAAAAAAGAAGCTGAAATCATATATGCCGGAAAACAGGGCGGCAATCACTCGATGTCTCAGGGAAACATCAATGCTCTGATCACACAAAAGGCCAAAGAAGGGCATATCGTTACAAGACTTAAAGGGGGAGATCCATTTATATTCGGGCGTGGCGCAGAAGAGGCTGAAGTACTCGCTGAAAACAACATCTCTTTTGAAATAGTTCCGGGAATTACATCTGCCATAGCTGCTCCGGCATATGCCGGAATTCCGTTAACTCACAGATCGTTAACATCAACTGTTGCTTTTGTTACCGGCCATGAAAATCCTGAAAAAGAAAAATCCGGAATTAACTGGGAAGCTCTTGTAAAAGGAATCGGCACTATAGTTTTTTTTATGGGAGTAAAAAATCTGCCGAACATAGTGGACAATCTTACAGCCAACGGCATGCCTCCTGATGCCTCAATTGCTCTTGTTCAATGGGGAACAACACCAAAGCATTCCAGTATTTCAGGCAAACTGTCCGACATTGTTGAACGTGTTAAAGCAGCCGGGTTCAAACCTCCGGCTGTAATAGTTGTAGGTGATGTTGTAAAATTAAGAGATGCTCTTTGCTGGTATGAAAAAAAACCGCTTCTTGGCAAAAGAATTGTTGTAACAAGAGCAAGAGAGCAGGCAAGCGAACTGGTAAATCTTCTGTATGAAAACGGAGCGGAATGCATTGAGCTTCCTACGATAAAAGTTGAACCGCCTGATGATTTGTCTCCTCTTGATAAAGCCATTGAAAATCTTTCAACTTACGACTGGATAATATTTACAAGCGCAAATGGGGTGAGTTTCTTTTTTGACCGCCTTTTTTCAAAAGGCCGCGATGTACGTTCTCTCGGCAGCCTCAAAACAGCCGTCATAGGTCCTGCTACTGAAAAAAAACTGCACGGATACGGGATTAAAAGTGATATCGTTCCTGATAGTTACATAGCCGAATCCATTATTGACTCCTTTAAGAAGGAGGAAGTAAAAGGAAAAAAAATTATGCTTCCGCGGGCAAGTGAAGCAAGAGCCATACTTCCTGAAAAGCTTATTGAAATGGGCGCTTTTGTGGATGAAATCACAGCATACAAAACAAGTGCTGTATGTGATGAATCCGTTGATCTTATAAGAGAATTAAAAAATAAAACAATCGACATGGTAACCTTTACAAGTTCATCAACGGTAATAAATTTTGCAGCGCTTTTGCCGGCCGGCATTATTGGAGAGCTCATGAAAGACATTGCTGTCGCTGCAATCGGTCCGGTTACTGCCGATACGGCAAAAAAAATGGGCATGGAAGTTCAGATTATCGCAAATTCTTTCACTATACCCGGTCTATGCGAAGCTATTCTTCAATATTATGAAAAAAGGCAGGATTGACAATACTGGGTGTGATATTTATCTTCAAACACAAACAGAAACAAACAGATGACAGCAGGGAGAAATAATATTTTAAAACTTTCTGATATAAAACTAATTGACAAGCATAAACGCAAACTGAATTACCTTCGCATATCGGTAACAGACCGCTGTAATATGCAATGTATTTATTGCATGACCCATGAAAATATTACAATGCTTCCGGGCAGTGAAATATTAAGTTATGAGGAAACATTACGCATAGCCAAAGTATTTACTCAGCTTGGGGTTTCAAAAATACGTGTAACCGGCGGGGAGCCGCTTATAAGAAAAGGAATTTGCGATTTCTTAATCAAATTGGGCAAGCTTGATGGGCTATCGGATCTTTCAATTACAACAAACGGTATATTATTAAAAGAAAAGATAGAAAAATTAAAATCCGCCGGCATTAAGCGGCTGAACATCAGCATGGATACTCTGAAAAAATATAAATTCGAAAATATCACGGGAGTTGATGCTTTTGACAAGGTGTGGGAAAGCATAATGACAGCGCATGAAATGGGTTTTTATCCGATAAAACTTAATGTGGTTGCATTATATGGGATAAATGACGATGAGCTTATCGATTTCGCAAGGCTTTCTTTTTCTTATCCCTTTCACATCAGATTCATAGAATATATGCCTATAGGCACATCGCAGCTTGTGTCAAGGCAGCTTTTTGCTACTGAAATAAAAAGCATTATAAGCTCCATCGGCCCCCTGATTCCTGTTGAAAAAAGCACATTTGACGGCCCTGCTCAGCGTTATAAATTTGAAAATGCCAAAGGAGAAATAGGGTTCATCAGACCCATAAGCGAGCATTTTTGCGGAAGTTGCAACAGGCTCAGGCTGACGGCAAGCGGAAACCTTAAAACATGCCTTTTATCTGACGGCCAAACAGATCTTAAAACTCCACTAAGAAACGGATGTTCAGACAAAGAACTTGCTGAAATTATCCTAAAGGCGGTTTATGATAAACCATTGGAACATCCCCTTGCCTCAAATTGCGCCACTGTTATTTCAGGGGATATGTGTAATATCGGCGGCTGACAAGCACTTTTTAAGCTAACAAATTATAAGCAATTTGATTACTGCGGTGATCTTTATGTAAAAAATCACCGCAGTAATATTTTGAAGCTAATAAATCGTAATTCATCTTACTTGGACAATAACAAGAAATTACTCACGGTAAAAAAGCCGGGGTCCAGCTTTGAAGCAGGTATATATAAGTGTGATTCAGGGCCCGCTGATCGGTTTGTAGCCGTAGTATGTTTATATTTTTCGTCAACAATATTTATTCAATCATAATCCCCTGTATTGTTTTTACCGCTTGGCGTCTCACTTAAGTGTGTTGACATAGAGACCCATGTCCGGAATTCACCGGATCTTTCAAATACTTCCTTGTACCATATAGTATAAGTTTCCTGATCAACATAGTTTACGTGCAAGCCCCAATTATAATACGAATCTTTAGGCATCTGTTCCACAATCCACACTTTTCTTGGCACATAGATAATATTTTGAGGAGCCCAGGATGCTCCCTTCCAGTTTGGATCTTCGTAGCCGAATTTTACGTGATCGCCGGTATATGGATATGGCCTGGTCATCCTTCCATCCGGCAATTCCTGTGCCGGAAGCATATTAGGACTGGTAAAACCAACAAGTATTGTCTTCTCACCGACATATTTCCAATTCATTGTACGCGCTTTACCAGCCCACAGATTATTCAAATCCAACCATCCATCAGTGCCAAATACGGGGTCAGACCTGGTCGTTGTGCCGGTTTGCCGGATTCTGCGGATGGCAGGAACAAATGCATAACTGACATCTTCCCTTACGTCCATGAATATATATGACATCAAATTGGTTCCCCTGCCGCTCATAGGTTCGTCGTTTTGTTGAAATTCAAAGCTCAGAACCTTATCGGGATTTTTTATTTCCTGGCCGGGCGGCCGCCCGTTCAGAGCAAGGCGGTGATCCGGGCCTGCAAGATAACGTTCGTTTTCTGTTTTGTTTATCCACATAATACGGGTCTTACTCTTTATCCCCATAAAACGATATATCTTAAAATCGAAGTTATATATGATCTTTGACCCGGCCTTGGGATCTTTTAAATCAATGTTGGGAAAAGGAAGGCCGTAAATGTTTTCCGGGTATTTCCCTGTCTGTTTGTCGATCAAGTCGCCTTCAGAAGTTACATCGAATTTTCCGGCATTTTTTGCGCTCGCTGCAAGAAAGCTGACGGGAAGTTTATACTCAAAGTTTATTTTACCCGGTGTAACGACATAGGCGCCTCTTTCAACAGCGCGGTACAAAGCCGGAATGAGAATATCTTTGTATTGAGCGCAGTTGGTCTTGTCGATCACCTTGGGTAAATCCATAGCCTGCAATATACCGCTGCACAAAAGCAGAACGAACAACGAACAAAGTGACAATCCAAAACACTTTATATTTTTCTTTCGCTTCATTTCTTTCTTTCCTCCCTTTGCCTTTATAGTTATTATAATTGTTTTTTTCTCCGGCATTAAACAGCCCTTTTGAAGTCGCATTGGATAAAAAGCCCTGTCAGGCAATACATGAAACAACAAAAGGGCTGTTTAATGCCGGAGGTGCCAACACTCTATAAACATGGTTATTGGTTAATGGCTGCTGAAGAGCTCCTCCATCTGCATCAAAGTAAAAAATCGGAATAATTTTTAGTTCTTGACAAAAAAATCTGTTAAGATTAATTTGACCAGGGCTATGTGGCATGGAGCATATTGTTTCCGAATCGATTCAGTCATTAACAGAAAAATTATAGCATATTGAATTTGTTAGGCTTTTTAAGATTCTAACTTATACTTACGATGTATGGTATCGCATCTATGGTTTCTACTCCACGACAAAAAATGTCGCCAAGTGACTTTACAAATACGGACTTGGCTAATCTCCGCATATACAACTCGCTTGGGTCTCTCATTAAAGCTTATAGGCAGTGGCATAAAGTTAAACAGGAAACTTTCGCCGAATCGATTGGCATAGACGTGCGTGAATTACAGAGATGGGAAGCAAATCGACATTGCGCCCGCGTCGATAATCTGCACGACCTTTCCGAAGCAACGGGGATTCCGATGCAGGTGGTTGTTGCTCTTAATGTGGATCAGCCCATCTGGTATTCATTGCGGAAAAGGCGCTTTGCCTACTCTTCGATTGAGAAGGCGCAGTATGTCAAATTTGTCAGCTACGATCTCTGCAAATATGCAGACACCGAAGAAGGAATCATCATAAAGCATAACCAGATTACAACAGACAAGCACATAAGCATGGTACTTTCCTGTCATTGCGATTTTCATGGAAAGAATAGGTTGCTTGGAAAGGATGTAATCGAAGCTGCCAGCATGATTTTACCCGAGCTTAATCGCATCGCCTTCGATTGTTGGGGCCATTATATCGGGCATAGCATATGTTTGCCCATCAAAATCGATTTATATCAGCAGCTCAAGAAGCAAAAAGAAATTGGTAGTAATCTGACAAGTAAATCAATGAGCGACATAGTTGCTCTGAATGAAGGGGTTTTCTATATTTATTCTACATTTTTCGCTAATACAAGCGTAGCGCAGTCTATAATAGGTAATGCTTATCGGTACTTTAATTCCGGCTTTATCGGACAGAAAATAAATTACCTGCTTGCCCATCTTGCTACCACTGCTGAGGATAAGGCAATATGGAAGAATATGGGATGGAAGAATACGGGTACGAAGGTAGTATGCAACGAAGAAACCGGGCATGAGCATATTAAATCTGAAATTGTGCCTACCATGTATGAACAGAAATTGGATGCCGAAATGCGACGCATCAAAAATCTTCTAAGCAATTCTCAGCGAAGCTAACAAGCTGCACAATAGAAC
>DYJH01000207.1 GCA_020723255.1 Desulfonema limicola
ATGTTGAGAAGGCGCTAAAGGATTCAGAACTAAAGCTTTTGACCGTCAGCCGTAAGCTTGAAGTGAGTGAAGCAAGGGCTAAGACCCTAGAACAACAGCTCAATGAACAGAAGGCAAAGATTTTAAGCCTTACGACTGTTGCGCAAGCAGCCTCGCAAAAGCAGTAAGCTCAAGGCTAAAGCCTTGAAGATAATGGTGAAAAGTATTTTGTCTTGAAATTTAGTTATAGCTAAACTATAATACATAATTATGATCCAGAACAACGCGTTTAATCATTTACAGAGCAGAGAAGTTTTTCATCTAGAGTTTTTGAGATGCTTTGGCCGCAAAGTTAAGCCGCAGCATTATGTATTAAAAGGCGGGGTTAATCTGCGCTTTTTCTTTCATAGTTGCCGTTATTCAGAAGATATGGATTTAGATATCAGTGGTGTCAGGGTCGATGTTTTGAAGGATATCGTTATGGAGATATTAGAACGGCGTTCTTTGCGTGAAACTTTGAAACCTTTCGGCATAGAAAAAATAAGTCCTCCTGATATTTCTAAGGCCAAACAGACCGAAACTACTCAGCGTTTCAAGGTGCATCTTTTAATTTCTTCAGGGGAAGATCTTTTTACTAAGATTGAATTTTCTCGGCGAGGGATGAAGGATGCCGCGGTTGTCGGATCCGTTTCCGATATGATCCTGCGTGCATATAAAATGCCACCTTTGTTGGTCTCTCATTACGAGGTTCAAGCGGCGGTTATGCAGAAGATTCATGCCTTAGTCATGCGTTCAGCTATTCAGGCGCGGGATATTTTTGATCTGTATGTATTAGGTTCACAGATCGAAGAGAGAGAATTGGGCTTAAAGGAGATGAATGCAGTTTTGTTTAAAAAAGCGCGCGAACATATCTTTAAAATCAGCTTTGGGCGATTTAAAGATACGGTTGTTTCATATTTAAGCCCTGAAGATCAAGTTGTTTATGGGACGGTTGATTCGCGGGATGAAATTAAACTGAAAGCGGCTCATTTTATTGAAGAATTGGAAAATGGTCATGCCTAAACCTAAATTACATATCTTGGCAGCAATTAAAAAACTTGGACGGTCTGTGTTTATCACGCGGGAAGTTGCTGCTTGTTCAGGGGCAACTTTGTCCAATACTATTCAGGCACTTAATTATCTTAAGAGGCAGGGTGTTGTTTTAAAGATAGCCAGGGGGATTTGGTGTCTTGAAATGGGAACTCGCAAGATTGGCTCTTATGATATTATCTCTTATTTATTGCCTGGGCACCGGGTGTATGTTTCTTTTGTGAGTGCGCTTCATCTTCATGGCATCATTGAGCAAATACCACAATCCATAACTTTGGCTTCTACAGGGCACACTAAGACAATCCGCACAAAGATGGGGGTTTTCTTTATTCATCGTATAGCGCCGTCTTTTTTTAAAGGTTTTGATTGGTATAAGGGGAGTGGAAGTTTTTTGATCGCGGAACCTGAAAAAGCTCTCGTGGATTGCCTGTATTTATCCGCGAGAAAGAAAAAACAGTTTGGTTATTTTCCAGAATTAAATTTTCCATCATCTTTTAGCATGAAAAAAGCAGAAAAATGGGCAAAAGCCATACCTGATAAGAAGATTTGTGTTTCTGTTTTGAAGAAATTAGAAGCTTTGAATGCGCGAAACGCATCTTAGGTTTGTGTTGAAGGCTGAAAAGTGGAAGGTCTAAGCTCAAGGCTTAGCCTTGGCCAAGGCTTAGCCTTGGAAATAGAGGGGGTTTGGTTTGATCTTGCAAAGGGGCCAAAGATTCGCCATTAAAATATTTTATTGCAATAAGTTAACAAATATGTTAACATTTTGTTGTTTCCGAAAATAATCATTATTGAGTATTAATGGAAATATATGAATTACATCACTTTTAAAAAGACATTTGGGAAACTGCCTATTATTCAGACGCGGGATATTTTGTCTTTAAGAAAGAAAGATAGGCAGGTTGTTTTTAATCAGCTTGGACGATGGCAGGCCAAAGGCCTTATTATTAAACTTAAGCGTGGTATTTATATGCTTAATGAGGATAACAGAAAGATCGATCCCGACAAATCTTTTATTGCTAATCAACTTTATACTCCGTCTTATGTTAGTCTTGAATACGCGCTTTCTTTCCATGGTCTTATCCCGGAAGCCGTATTTGGCATTACATCAGTGACTACGAAAAAGACTGTTTTCTTTGAAAATATACTGGGAAAATTTTCCTATCAGCACATTAAACCGTCCGCGTTCAGGGGGTTTAAAATTTCTAAAACAGCATGGGGTGGCTCTTATTTTTTGGCTGATCCGGAAAAAGCAATTGTCGATTTTGTTTATCTTAATCTTCATTTGTTTAAACTGGGCGATAAGGATATTTTTAAAGAGTCGTACAGGCTTCAGAATACGGAGATCTTAAAGATCAAAAAGTTAAAAGAAATGACAGGTTTTTTTGAGAATTCAAAATTGACTAAAGTAATTGAATCTTTTTGTGATTTTGTTAAAAGTGAGAGGGTTTTATGATTGAAGCTATCAGGCAGCAGCTGACAGGCAATATGGGGCAGGAAGAGAAGCTTAACAGGACGAGAGAATTTTTGCAGTTGACTGCTTTAAAGATCATTTATGACAAAAATTATTTCAAAAATTTATCTTTTACGGGTGGTACTGCCTTGCGTATTTTGTTTGATTTAAGACGTTTCTCCGAAGATTTGGATTTTTCTTTGATTGAAAAAAAAGGATATGATTTTGTGAAGTTGGTTGACATGCTTTCTAAAGAATATGAGTTATTCGGACTTAAAGCCGATGCCAAACCGAAAACAGATAGAACAGTTAACAGCGTTATGCTGAAATTCCCCAATGTGTTAAAAGAAGTCGGTTTGTCAGCCTTGAAAGATCAGAAGCTGTCTATCAAGCTGGAGATCGATACTAATCCTCCCGCAGGCGGCCAGGTTTTGACAACATTAATCAATAAGGTTTATATGTTTAATGTTACTCATTTTGAACTGCCTTCACTTTTTGCAACGAAGCTGCATGCGTGTTTTTTCAGAAAATATGCTAAAGGAAGAGATTTTTATGATTTGGTTTGGTATTTGGGTAGAAAGACTGTGCCGAACTTTATTTTGTTGAATAACGCTATTAAGCAAACACAAGGGAATGATCTTGGCATGAATGAGGGAAACTTAAAAGATTTTTTGCTTGAACGAATTGCAAAAGTAGATTTTTCCGCATTAAGGCATGATGTTGAAAAGTTCTTAGAAGATAAGACTGAATTAAAATTGCTGGATCCGGTGTGGCTTAAAAATACCATAGAAACGGTTTATTCTTCTTGATGAAGCAGGGGCAAAAAGCGAAAGACGAGAGAAGAAATAAATAGAAATAAATTGAAATACAGTAGAAATATATTGAAATAAATAGAAATGAAAAATATGCAGGATGAAAAGAGGAAAAAAGTTGCAGAAACAACCCAAAGAAATATTACGGAATGTTTGGAAGATTGAAGAGCGAAGTTAAGAGAAAATTAGGTTAGGGCTAAGAAAGAAACAAAAGGACATGCTCTAACGGGCACAGGCAAAGTCACAAGGTTGCAGGAACGTAAAAGTTTTTACACAAGAAAATGTGTTGCAGTTAATAGAGAATGCCTAATCTCAAGGCTTTAGCCTCGGAAAGTGATCTTGAAAAATAAGAGATCTTAAGAAGTTATAGGGTTAGGCTAATGTGCAATGAAATGCACAAAAGTCTTGACTAATGTGCAATTTTAATCAAATTCAGGGAGGCAGCATGAAGAAAAAGCTTTCCTTGCAGGATAAGGCGGAATTGGCGATGAAAGAAGCGATAAAAGAAGTTGTCGCAAGGCATAAAAAAACGGGTCGGCCTTTGGCTATTTGGAAAAAGGGCAAGGTAGTTCGTATTTCTGCCGATTCCGTGGTTGATCGGGATTAAGGTGCTTAAGGTTGAAGACGGAAAACGAGAATGAAGATAGTAGACAGAAGGCCTAATCTCAAGGCTTTAGCCTTGAGAAGTGAGTTATCCGGAAATTCCGGATAACCACGGCTTGAAATTCGGTAAGTTATGTTGTATAATAAATTATACGTAGATATAATTTATTATACAATAGGGAGGGAAGAATGAAAAAGCGCTCAAACAATATTTTCGGGGCTACTAATTCATTAAAAATACTTGGTTTTTTGGCTGCGAATCCAGAAAGGGAATTTTTTGGTAGCGAGATTCAGAAGGCTCTTGGCATTAGTCGGATGGGTGTATATTTAACTTTGGAAATTTTGCAGAGACAGAAGCTGGTTATTAAATATGTAAAAGGGAAATTTTTAAGTTACGCAGTGGATTCTAGTAATCCGATTGTTAAGCAATTTAAAATTTTGAGTAATATAGTAGCGTTAGAAAAATTATTGCAGTCATTGAGGTCGATTACAAAACAAATCGTTCTTTATGGTAGCGTTGGTAGAGGAGAGGATAGAGTTGATAGTGATATAGATTTATTTATTTTGACTGCGGATTCACAGGATGCTAAGAAAAAGATTCCGGTTTTTTGTCTTAAGAGGAGAGTGCAAGCAGTGATTAAAACCCCGTCTGAATGGATAGAGTTTAAAGATAAAGAGCCTGTTTTTTTTGATGAAGTTAGTCGTGGAATTGTTTTATGGGAGGTCAAGGAATGAATTTAGAATATAGCGACTGTGTGAAGAGAGGTAAGATTAAGAGGTTTTCACGCGGTAAAGCGTTGGTATCAAAAGAGCTGGAAACGTCGTGCGAGGATTTAGGGCGGGCTGTGAAGACTTTTAAAGATAGCGATTATAAATGGGCTACGATCCAAGTTTATTATGCGATGTTCCATGCGGCACGTGCCATGTTGTATGCTAAGAATTTACGCGAACATAGCCATTTTTGTCTTATCGCGGCTATTCGTACGCTGTATGTTGCGACTAAAGAATTTCCGATAAATTTATTAGAGGCGTTTCAGGAGGCAAAATCCTTGCGGGAAGAGGCTGATTATCATAATCGTTGGTCGAAGGCAGGATGTGAAAAGCTTTTAAACTTGGCCACAGACTTTATAAAAAAAGCAGAGACAGTGTTGAAGGTTAGCAAATAAGTCGATAATAAGTTAATGAAAAAATAGACCGGGCCTATTTGTTGCATTAAGGGGCTATGTTCGAGTCTAAGCTTTGAAGGTAGCATGACATTTCATTTTACGATAAAGCATTGACGCTGTCCTTGTGTAGGGCAGAGCAGATGAAAAGATTAGCTCAGGAAGCGGCTGTTTAATGGAAGTTGGAAGGTCTAAGCTCAAGGCTAAGCCTTGACCAAGGCTTAGCCTTGAAAAAGAAGTTGGTGGAATCATGAACAATGCATACGCAGTCATACTCGCCGGTGGAATAGGGAGCCGATTTTGGCCCTTAAGCCGGGAAATGGAGCCGAAGCAGTTTTTGAGTTTTAAGGGCAAGAACTCTTTGCTTCAGCAGACCGTTGAGCGTGTGCTTCCGTTAGTCCCTGCTGAAAATATCATTGTTATCGGCAGCGCTCAGC
>DYJH01000208.1 GCA_020723255.1 Desulfonema limicola
CGTTAAAATAGAGGGTAATTCTAATAATAAAGAAATAGCCGTGGAATGGAAAACACCTGCTACACTTGAAAAAATAAAGTCCGCATTAAATGATATTAATTACCCGGCTGCTGAATAATCTTGCTAACAGATCACCATTTACAGGCATAACCAGAAAATGAGATGATTGATATATGTTTTATCAGTCAATCATACTATGGATTATAACTAATTAATATAAATTCGTTAAAATAATTTCAGAATAACATTATAAAGGTTATTGACAATATTATTTTCTGATTTATAATTCCGCCGCTTTTAAATATAAAATATTTATTTGCCCGCAGAAAATTTTTAAAAGTATATTTCGGAAAATTTTTTTGGATAAAAACGAAACATATAATTACAGATATACCTATTTAGAAAGATAAAACAATATGTTCGATATCCGGCTCGAGCTGTTTTTGCATTTCGATTCGGTCAATGTTTCAGTACCAAAAAAGGACTCGATTAAGATTTTCCATTCTCTTTTCCTGATCAAATTATTTTGTGAAAAATACACATGTACTTTTAGTAAGTTTTGTATGATTTCATTTATTAGCTTCGCAAGGGCTTCACCTGCTTTGGGATAAATGACTTGGTATTTTTTAAATTAGATAAACCCGGATAGGTGTTTGTTTTTGAAAAGAGGCTAACAAGGATAAAAACAAATTAAAATTTAAAATTATAGGAGGTGAAATTATAAAATTTATAAATGATTTATTAACGAGCTACAATATCTGAACTAATTTGATTAATTATTTTGAACAAGGAGAATTTGAATATGAAAAGCATTGTGAAATATCTTGCACTTTTAACTGTTACAATTTTTTTATTTGCCGGCTGCGCGAAAGAACCTACTGAGGAAATTAATGCGGCAAAAACCGCTGTAACTTCAGCTGTTTCTGGTGATGCCGAAAAATATGTGCCTGAAGACACGAAAAACGTAAATTCTGCTATGCAGGCTGCAGAGGATGAATTAAAGGTACAAAAAGACAAATTGTTTAAAGACTATGCCAAGGCGAAAGAGCTTCTTGCAAAGGCAAAGGCTGACGCAGAAGCGCTTCAGGCAAATTTAGCAACAAAAATGGAAGAAGCAAAGAATAATGCTACAGCAGCACAGGATGCCGCAAAAGCTTCCATTGAAGAAGCAAAGGGCCTTCTGGAAAACGCACCGAAAGGTAAAGGGTCAATGGCTGATATTGAAGCGCTTAAAGCTGACCTTAAAGGCGCAGAAGATTCTTTAGCTGAAGTGCAAACTGCCATAGATTCCAAAGACTACAGCGGCGCTGCAGAAAAAGCGAATGCGATTAAAGAAAAGGCAACCGGCATAGCAGACCAGGTGAAGGCAGCGATGGAAAAAGTGGGGAAAAAGAAATAACTGATTTTATAATATAATTATAAATCATTTTATATCAATAAGCGCGGGCGATCTTTTTTGATTATCATTGCCCGCGCTTTGATATTGGCGGCAGGAATTTAATTTATAACGATGACATTAATTACAAAAAACACCGCAATAAAGATATTGATATTATCTTCTTTGTCCATATTTTTAACTGCGTGCAAGGACAAGCAGATTCCTCTTGAATTGAAGATGGTTGAAAAACAAGAAGTTAACCTATGGAAGTCAGGAGCAAAAATCTATGTGCCGTCCGAATATAATCAATATATAACATCAATAAACAAGACAAAAGAATCGTTGATAAAAGAAAAGTCCAGATTTGCATGGTTTCAGGACTATGAGAATGTTCAGTCTGAATTAAAAAATGTTTTGGCAACAGGCTGCTCTTTAGAAAATATTATTTCGGATAAGAAAAAAATAAAAAATGAAAGAATTTTTGAAGAAATATCGTTTGCAAAAAACAGAATCGAAACCATTAAAGACCTGACTGAAATGATAAATGAAGGAAGGCTGGCAAGAAAAGACCTGATAAAAGCCGAAATACTGTTATCTGAAGCTGTGAGCAGGTATAACAATCACGATTATGATACAGCAGAACAGAAATTAAATAATCTATCAGAATATATCAAGTCATCTGAAAACGCCATACTGCCTATTCTTAACCGCTATGCGGACAGAAGCCATATAAGAAAATGGCAAGAAATGGTTGATGAAACTATAGCCGAATCGAAAGCCAAAGGCATTCCGGCTATTATTGTAAATAAAAGTGAGCGAACCCTTAAGGTATATAAAAGCGGAGTTCCGGTTTGGACATATAATGTCGGAATCGGGAGAAACGGTTCTCTTGATAAAATGCATGCCGGTGATAATTCCACCCCTGAAGGAAAATACAAAATAATACAAAAAAAACCTGAAAGTCGCTACCATAAGGCATTGTTGTTAAACTACCCTAATGAGGAAGACAGAAAAAATTTTATTATAGCAAAGAAAAAAGGGCTTATACCGGCAAAAGCCCGAATAGGCGGGCTCATAGAAATACACGGCGGCGGGAAAAACTCTATGACATATGGTTGTATAGCAATGGATAACAACAAAATTGACCATATCTTTAATATCGTTCCCGTCGGAACCCTCGTAACTATTGTTGGAGCTGTTGACTACAACAACAAGCTTTCGTCGGCTATAGAAGGTCTTTAATAAAATGGATGGCAACAAGAATTTGTTTAAATTCATTATCGGATTTTTCTTTATATTTTTGGCTGTCGAATCCGTTGGATTTTATCTTGGATCTGATGAAAAATCGCCGGATAGTAAAACAAACAAAGAAAACAAAATAAGCCTGAATGCACTTAAGACAAAAAACACGGCTCTTAAGAGAAAGTTGGCAAACTTTAATCCCGGCGGTATATATATTGTTGTGGACTCCGGCATGAACAGGCTTTATCTGAAAAAAGGCAACAAAACCATACATGAGGCAGTCGTATCATGTGGGAGCGGGAATATACTCAAAGACCCGTCCGGCAAACGGCAATGGGTTTTTGATACACCAATGGGTGATTACAGCGTAAAGTCAAAGAACACATCACCCATATGGACGAGGCCTGACTGGGCTTTTATCGAAGAAGGCGAAGCAATACCAAAAAATCCGAAGGACAGAAGAGAAGAAGGCGTTTTAGGAGATTATGCGTTGGGTTTCGGTAATGGATATTTTATACATGGAACCCTTTATACCAGGCTGCTTGGAAGAAATGTTTCGCATGGCTGCATCAGGGTTGGTGATAAAGACCTCAAAATTATTTACGATGCAGCAGAATTAGGCACAAGGATATTTATATTTTGATTATGCTGTTTAGGTCATTAACATTTTTTTTCATCCTTATTTCATTTCCGGCCTATGCTGCCGACAACGTCATGGAAAATTACATAAAACAGAACCAGCTTCTGGAAGAAGAAATTAAACTGTCCCGTAAGCCGGATATTTATTATGTTTTTAATATGTTGGAAATGAAGATTTATATTAAAGCCAGAGGAATTAATCTGAAAGAATTCAGCATTCAGGATTTCAGCCGCTGGGGCAAACCATTTTCGGTAAATGTATTTAAAGTTAAGAGAAAAAGCACATTCATTAAACCTGCCAGAGAAACGATAAAACCCGGTGATGAAAAAAAAAAGGATAACTTCGAATTAGAGGCGCTTGAACTGAAAGATATGCCGACCAGATATACAATCGTTTTTGAAGGTGGTGCAACGCTATTTATAAGGCCTTCATCAGAAGGATTTATATCGACAACAGGCAATTTTTTTTATTCGTCTTATAAGCTGTTGACACGCCCGCTTTTAATGGTATGGAATACTCTGAAAGGCAAGTCATACAAAGCCTTCAACATTGTTCTGAATGAAAATGACGCCAGAGCGGTTTACTGGTCAATCCCCGAAAAATCGGCAGTAATTTTGTGTTTGTGATTTTTATTCTATGCGCAACATTATTCGTGATGTTGCCACAAATCAATCTATCTTTTCAAATTGCGCCAATAACATCATAAGCTCCGGCCAGCGCTTCGTCCAGTTTTTCTGGAATACTTCCTCCGGCCTGGGCCATATCCGGTCTTCCCCCTCCCCCGCCTCCCACCGCCGATGAAACCTGTTTCACAATGTTTCCGGCGTGATATTTTCCTGTAAGGTCCTTGGTAACTACAACAATTAGAAAAACCTTTGAGCCTGATGAGCTTCCCAGCACAACGATACCGGATTTTATTTTATCTCTGAATTTGTCGGCAAGATCTCTCAAAGCAGGGGGATTATCTGCCAAAACTTTCTTGGCCAGTACTCTTATCCCATTTATTAATTTGATCTCATTATCGATTTCGTCGGCTGCATGGGAGGCAATTTTTGCTTTCGTTTTTTCAAGTTCCTTTTCATAAGATCTTTGCAGAGAAAGCATTTTTTCGACTTTCTGGGGTAATGCTTCAGGCTTTTCTTTAACAAGACGGGCTGTCTCATTCAAAATTTTTACACTCTGCTGAATATAGTATAAAGCTGCTGCGCCGGTCAAAGCTTCTATGCGCCTAACACCGGATGCGACGCTTGATTCTCCGATAATCTTAAAAAGGCCAATATTGCCGGTTCGTTCCGTATGTGTTCCGCCGCAAAGCTCCTTGCTAAATGATCCGAGAGAAATAACTCTAACAACATCGCCGTATTTTTCTTCAAAAAGAGCTGTTGCTCCGGATTTAAGGGCTTTATCTGCATCCATCTCTTCTATGCAGGTTAAAACATTTTCCCTGATTCTTTCGTTTACCAGCGTTTCTATCTTATCAAGGTCTCCGGAATCAACCTGGGAAAAATGGGTGAAATCGAAACGAAGCCTCTCAGAAGACACAAATGATCCCGCCTGTTTAACATGATCGCCCAAAATTTGTTTTAAAACGGAATGCAGTATATGTGTTGCAGTATGATTAAGCTCTGTTGCATAACGTCTTTTTTGATCAGCAGAAAGAGATACAGTCTGACCCTTTGAAACTGTGCCTGAAAGCACTTTCCCTCTATGAATTATGATTCCGGCAGGATCTTTTATCGTATCAGCAATCGCAATCTCAAGATTATTTGAGCATATCGAACCTGCGTCTCCGGCCTGGCCTCCCGATTCGGCATAAAAAGGGGTCTCTTCAGTAACAATTTCTATATCGCTGCCGGTGCCGGCTTCGGATATTTCTTTTCCATCTTCTACTATAAGAAGAACTATTGAATCATATGAATGTTTATCATATCCTACAAACCTTGGAATCAGCCGGTTTGAGGACAGATTTTTATATGCTTCCGTCATCCCGGTAAAAGTTGCAACCGATCTTGATTTTTCCCTCTGATTCTGCATCGCCGCATTAAAACCGTCCATATCAAGAAAAAGCTTTTCGTCCTTTACTTCATCTCTCACAACATCCCTCACAATATCAGGGGGAAAACCGTAAGTGTCATACAGCTTAAATATGATGTCTCCGGAAATAGTATTTAAACCTCTGGCTCTGATTTCTGATAGTGTGTCGTTTAAAAGTCTTAATCCATTATCAAGAGTTTCGGAAAATCTTACTTCTTCATTT
>DYJH01000209.1 GCA_020723255.1 Desulfonema limicola
CGGCCGGTGGAAGTATCGGACAGAGTAGAATGCCGATGGGCTTCGGTCTTCTCGGAGGTTGCAGCATGTCGACTACCTCCGGTTATACTGCGGCCCAACATGCCATATCACAAAAATAATATCGGAAAGGAAGAAAGGGGAATTTACGGAAATGGCCAATAAATATTCTATTTTATTCGAAAGAACCTACATTGGCAGTCTTGGCATCAAAAACCGGTTGGTTATGGCACCAATAGGAACAAATTTAGGACGACCGGACGGTGGCTTTTCAACAAGAGAAATGGATTATTTCGAAGAGCGTGCCAAAGGTGGCACAGGCATGCTTATCATCGGTTTTCAGGTTGTTACTAACAAAACAGATCCCTTCTTAAGATATTTGACAACCTCTGATACTGATGAACAAACCAAAAAATGGGCGCTGCTTGCAGATAGGGTTAAAGCTTATGGTACTGCCGTTTGTTTACAGTTATCAGCCGGACTTGGCAGAAACGCACCTCCGGTAAATGCTGAACCATTGGTATCTGCATCTTGCAATCCGTCATTCTGGTGTCCTGATCTGATGACCAGGGAATTAACGATTGAGGAAATCAAAGATATAGTCAAATGTTTCGGCAGAGCGGCATTAAGAGCCAAAACAGCTGGATGTGATGCTGTAGAAATTCACGCACACATAGGATATTTGCTTGATCAGTTTGTGACACCGCTCTGGAACAGGCGCACGGATCAGTATGGGGGAAGCTTTGAAAACAGAATGAGATTTCCTTCTGAAGTATTAGAAGAGATTAGAAGAAACGTAGGACCGGATTTTCCGGTACTTTACAGGATGGCAATTGATCATAAAATTGAAGGCGGCAGAACAATAAAGGAAGGACAGGAAATCATTAAGTACCTGGATAAAGCGGGCATAGATGCTTTTGATATTGATGCAGGCTGTTACGAGGCCCACAATTGGTGTTTTCCGACACCGTATATGGGTAACGCATGTTTGGCGGAATACGCTGCAGAAGCTAAAAAAGTCACTAGTAAACCTGTCCTGAATGCTGGAAATTACACACCTGAATCTGCCGTAGAAGCAATAAAGCAAGGTAAAACGGATTTTATAATGCTTGGACGTGGATTACTGGCTGAACCTGAATGGGGTAATAAATTACTTTATGGTAAGAGAGACGAACTTCGTCCGTGTATTCGCTGTAATGAATATTGCCTGGTAAAACCCTTATCCGGGCGTTTAACATCATGTTCAATAAATGCAGCCTGCGGATCTGAAAAGGAATATCAAATTACCCTATCCGATAAGCCTAAGAGGGTTGCTGTGATAGGCGGTGGACCCGGCGGAATGGAAGCAGCGAGAGTTGCAGCGATAAAAGGTCATAAGGTAGATCTCTATGAAAAAAATCAATGCCTGGGCGGTCAGCTTTTGGCGGCATCCGAACCTTCATTCAAGAGCCCGCTTAGGGCATATCTGGAGTATTTGATTTTGCAGATGAACAAGCCAAATGTAGCTGTGCACCTGAACAAAATAATAAATGCCGATTCTCCGGAGCTTGAAGGTGCGGATACTATCATAGTAGCTGTCGGGGCCAAACCGTTCATGCCAAATATCAAAGGTATCGATTCTCCGAAGGCTATGACAGTCCTGGATGCACAATTGGATAATAAACAGGTCATTGGGAAAAACGTTGTCATAGCCGGCGGAGGTTCTACCGGATGCGAATGCGCCATAGACCTGGCCATGAAAGGTAATAATGTAACCATAGTGGAAATGCTTCCTGAATTTGCTCCTGATGCTTTTTTGGCCAGCAAGATTTGTATAAGTGAAGCATTCAGGAATCATAATATCAATGTTCTCACCGGTCACAGCGTGTCGGAACTGTCTGAAGCAGGCATAAAAGTTGCTGATCATGAAGGAAAGATAACGGAAATTGCAGCGGACATCGTAATCCTTGCTTTTGGAATGAAGCCTGAGAGCGAGTTGTCTAAAAGTATTTGTGATAAGCATATCACAGCAATACCCATAGGTGATTGTGTAAGTATAGGACTAATTGGAGATGCGGTCAGAAGGGGATTTTTTGCAGGCTGGGGCATACAATAGAAAATTATATAATATCGACAAGAAAGAACCTATGATTATTATTGGCGAATCTCTTAATGCTACTGTACCTGCGGTTAAAAAGGCTATTGAAACTCATAATGAAATTTTTATCAAATCCTTGGCCAAACGTCAGGTAGAATGCGGAGCAATGATGCTTGATGTAAATGCAGGCGGATTAAGCGGAGGTAATGAAGGAGAGAATTTGTCATGGCTTATTAAGACGGTACAAAGCGCAGTTGAGGTTCCGCTTGTTTTAGATAGCGCAAATCCTAAGACCTTGCATAAGGCGGTTAAAGTTTATCAGGGTTCCGATCTGATCTTAAGTTCGGTTACTGCTGAAAAAGAAAGCCTCGACAAACTACTACCCCTTGCGGCAGAGCTTAATTGCGGGATCGTAGGTTTATGTATGAATGAAAAAGGTATTCCCGATAACCCGGAGGGGAGAGTGGCTATGGCCGAGATTATTATCGAACGGGCAGTGTTGGAAGGTATTAAACCGGATGCCTTATATCTGGATCCTTTGGTTATGACTGTTTCAGTCGATTGGCGCGCCGGCAAGGTGACAATCGATACACATCGGATGCTTCGCAAAAGATTTTCGCAGTTTAAAACTTTTACTATTGTTGGAAATATAGCCTTCGGAATGCCGATGAGAAGCCTTGTAAATCGTACATTTCTTGCAATGATTATGGGCTTTGGTACGGATGCCGTAATGCTTAATGTAAGGGATCAGGAATTGATGTCAACCTTAGCTGCATCTTCAGTTTTGAATGCTGAAGATGAATATTGCCGTAAATATATAAAGGCTTTTCGGTCAGGAAAACTTGGTAAAAAAGCGCTTGATTCTAAATAATTGGAGTTTCGAAAGTATTTTTATTAATTTGAGCATCTAGGATATCTAGTTGAATCCTTACAAGGTTGGGCTATCTCCGGCATTAAACAGCCCTTTTGTTGTTTCATGTCTTGCCTGACAGCGCCTTTATAGTTGATGTGATCCTCAAAAGGGCTGTTTAATGCCGGAGAAAAAGGTAATTATAACAACTATAAAGGCAAAGGGAGGAAAAGGAGAAATGAAACAAATAAAAATTTTAAAGTATTTTGGATTGTCACTGTGTACGTTGTTTATTCTGCTTTTGTGTGGCGGTATCGGACAGGCTCTGGATTTACCAAAGGTGATTGATAAGACCAACTGCAGTAAATACAAAGACCTGCTGATTCCGGCCATGTACCGGGCTGTTGAAAGAGGCGGATGGGTTGTTACTCCGGGGACTTTGAATTTTACCTACAAGCATCAGGATAGCTTTATTGAAGCTGGCAAAAAAAATGCCGGAAAATTTGATTTGAGTAAGAACGGCAATTTAATCGATAAGGCGACAGGAAAACTTCCGGAACACAATATTTACGGTTATCCCTTTCCTAATATTATTGATTTTACAGATCCGAGAGTAGCTGATAAAATAATGTGGAATTTCAACTTTCAGGTATACCGTTTTATGGGATCGAGAGAGCGTATTTATATTCAATGGATACATCATTCGCAAGGAGAAGAGCGTTTTTTAGAAGGCTTGGATCAGCGTCTTTACATGACGGGACGTTTGCCAGGGCAGGAAATAAAGTCTAATCCTGATAAAGTTCTAACTTACGAGATGCAGCGTGTTTTATCCCCAATGGGTATGAGAGGAACCAATACAATGAGTTATATCTATATGGATGATCAAAAAATGGATGTTTGCTATGCATATGTACCTGCTATTCGAAGGATCAGACAAACAGGTTCAACTACAAGGTCGGATCCATATATGGGCAGTGATTCATGGATAGATCTGAATTATATGTGGTATGGCAAAAATAGTACCATGAAATGGAAGTATGCAGGAGAAAAGACAATTCTTGTTGGTTTTACCAGCCCTGACATGATTCCTGCACAGGAATTACCGGATGGAAGGCTTACCAGGCATTATCCTTATAGCGGTAAACACATAAAGTTTGGTTATGAAGTGCCGAACCGAAAAGGCGATACCTGGGCACCAGAGCCGGAATCTATCACATATGTCCCCAGGAAGGTATGGATTATTGAGCAGATACCTAAAGACCCATATTACAACTGGGGGTTGCATGTAAACTATGTTGATCAGGAAACTTATACCATATGGTACAAAGAAGTATATGATAAATCCGGCGATTTCCGGATTTGGATTTCAACGTTTCTGCATTACAGCCTTGCTCCGAGCGGTAAAAGCAACACGGGTGATTTTGATTGTCAACTCTATGTTGATGAAAAAGTCAAACATAGTACAGCTGTAAATAGGTCATCGCATCCGGAAGCATTTTTATATATGCCTGCATCCAAGATATCCTCTGACTATTTTAGCGTAAACAATTTCTTGCTTTTATCTAAATAAAGATGACAAAGCTCTTAAGCCCAAACCATAAACATTTGGTCATATCCATAGTAGTAGATGGCGGGGAAGCCCGCTAACAACGTTGTGGTACAGATGAAGTTTAATTATAATTTTTATTTATGATGATCCTATGAATAATGAATTAAAAACAGATGTAGTTGTGATAGGCAGGGGGCATAACGGGCTTGTGACTGCATGCTATCTGGCAAGGGCCGGTCATCGGGGAACTTATCTTCTTGCATTATCAGAAGCACGTTTCATTACCGGCGTAATGCTGCCCATTGACGGTGGTTTTTCAGTTCATACGCCGAGTTATGTGGACGAGATGGCGCTATTCCAGGGTGGATGATCGGCATGCCAATCCGTGGCCTTTGCTTGGCATATTACATAACCTGACATGCGTAGTTCTTTATTTATAAATAAACATAATAATAATATTTATGAGGAGAATTTTTATGGCAAAAAATAATGCTGGTGTTTCAGGAGATAAGACTTCGTTCTATCCAAAAGCAATGGGCTATATATCCATGGTGGATCCCAAGGAGTCGGTTTGCCAGGATTGCAGAAGTTGCGAGCTGTATTGTGCAGCGGTGCACGAGGCAGCCTGCGGACTGGAATTAAACAGAATCTGGGAATCCAGAGATCCGTTCCGTGGCGAGTACTTCGCTTATACCTGCAAGCAGTGCATAGCTCCGTCATGTGTCGAGGCCTGCCCGGAAGATGCAATGTATATTGATAAGAAAACAGGAGCCAGATGCATAGATGAAGAAAAGTGCAATGGATGTCAAAAGTGCATCAGAGCCTGTCCGGTGGAACCACCGAGGATCAACTACAACAGTGTTAAGAAAAAAGCTGTAAAATGTGATCTGTGTAAAGACAGAGCAGATGGCCCGGTATGTGTTCAGATGTGTCCGACCCTGTGTCTTACGCTAAAAAAATATAAATAAATTGAGGAGGTGATAACATGAATGAGCAATACGGATGGGCAGGACAAATACTGAGGGTTAATCTCACCAC
>DYJH01000010.1:0-2456 GCA_020723255.1 Desulfonema limicola
GCATGGGAGAACCTTTAGTTCCCTGGATTTTTGAAATTGTGTTACCGCTGATCTGGCTAGGCATAGCAGTCTTTCACTTCAGCCGCACGCGTCGCACCGGGGTGCTCTCTTTATCTGCACTGCTTTTTTTAGGTGGCACGACCATGTGGTGGCAGGAGTGGTATGCTGACTGGGGAGCATATCTTCTCTTCAACTATAATTTTGCCCAGATTCCCTGGGGTCCGACACCCTGGACTGCGCCAAGCAAACCGTGGGCGGTTATTCCCAGCTATGGCTGGTACTTTGGTATAGTCTTTGCCCTGCTTGTCATGCTTGTGTGGCGAGTACAAAAAGCCAGACCATCCTGGAGCTCGTTGCGTGCTACAGCAGTTGTCGTTATTCCGATCTTCTATCTATGGGATTTGGCTGTAGAAGGAGGCTCCGCTGCACTGGGATGGTTCAGCTATACAAATATTATTGGTCCGGCGCTGATGACGGCGCGTGGTAATTTCCCCTTGGTATGGCCGATCTTATATTTTGTATTTTTCGCTGTTATGGTGGTCTGGCTTTTTATCCAAAAAGATGCGGCCGGTACCTGGCCGCATGAGCGTTTGTTTGGCGTGCATCGCATGGTTTCCGGCGCTAAGCGTGAATTTACCCGCTTTTTAGTCTGGTCGCTTACTATGAACGTTATGTTCTGGTTTATATATAATTTGCCTACATGCTTACTGCGCGTTGCGTTTGGCGGACCGAGCACGCTTGTACCCTGATCAGAATGAGGAAACTGTAATGGATATATTTGTTCCAGCCATGCCTGTGATGCCGGCACCGCCGGTCAGCGGCATAATTTTTTTGGTTGGCAATATTCTTATTGTTGTAGCGCTGCTGCTATGGTGGGCTCTGTCGGCCGAGCGCAAACGAGGCCCGGTAATGCCGCTGGTTTTTCTGGGCGCTGCATTTTCCGCCATCGTGATAGAGCCGGTGTTTGATAATACGCTGCTGTACTGGTATCCGGTAGAAAATCCCCTCTCTGTAATTTCCGCATATGGACGCACAATACCGTGGTTTGTGCCTATCGGATATGCATGGTTTTTTGGCGGCGCCGCATATTTGCTGATGCGCCGTTTCGAACGCGGCGTCAATACAGCACAAGCTATGACTTATTTCTTTGTGCTGGTCATTATCGATTGGTTTGCTGTGTCGGTTTGCGAATGGTTAAATTTGAGTGCCTTTTACGGAAACCAGCCGTTTCATTTTTTCGGTTCACCGCTATGGTTTTCATTTGCCGACGCAGCTGGCGGCTTTGTGCTCGGTACAGCATTGTATGGCTTGCTGCCGCATCTGTCCGGTACACGCAAGTTGCTGCTGTTTTTTATGCCGACGTTTATATACGGCGGTGTGCTTGGTTCAACCACCGCGCCGGTCGCACTGGCGCTTAACTCCGGGTGGTCTAAAGCTTTTACATGGCTATGTGGCGCCGCAACAATCGGATTGTGTTGTATGCTCGTTTTCGTCATCAGCAATATTTTAGCGGAAGTTTCCGGAAATTATTGGGAGCAAAAGTAAAAATATCGATGAATCATATAAGGAGTTAATATTTACGCTTGAATCCACATGATTCACACTACGGTGAGATAGATTGCTGTATTTGCCACAAGGTACATACTACAAAATCTCCGGATGGGTTATGTGTTTCCTGTCATAGATCGATGAATTAGCATATTCCTTTTTTTCGATCTCTTCTACCAACCATTGCCACGGACCGTTGGGTCTCATCAGAACATCCAATTTTACCTCGTAAAGTTTATTACAATCTTCGGAGTTTGTATGTTTGTAGCTTGCTACCACCATCATACCCATGTTGATTAAAAGTTCATGCGCTTCTTCCATAGCCGGACAGGCGGCAACCAGATACCTCCCCTTTTGTTTTATTTTAGCAAGGCTTCTACCGGCATTTATTATCTGACATTGCGCTACACTTAAACTGGATGCACATGAAGAGTAATTAAAAAAGACACCCTCACGGAAAGCAATAATATTGCTTATTCTATCGGGAGTCAGATAACTTTCAAATGAACTCTGCTGACGGAGTTGTTCATATTCATCTGTTTTTAAAGGCAGCCAGATGGTGTGACCCACATAATGGCCCCAGGAATCAAAGTTAATGCGGTTGAGATCAGGAAGAATCATGGAAGCTTTTTGGATAACATCCCTTTTTAGCGATTCCGGCGTATTGTAAACATCGTTATGGCAAGAAATCACCATGCGAATATGTTTGTCTGTTGAAATACGTTCGTTTTTTACTGTAATTCCATCGCTTGATTTTTCAGGATATCTGAATAACTCATGGTGTATACAGTGCGCTTCTACCGAAGAGTATGCAAAATACCTTTTCTGCAAGGAATACCAGAGCGGCTGATCAGCGTTAAGAGCCACACATACAGGCATTGGAATACCGGTGGTCTCAGCAAGATCGT